>NZ_JBEXDT010000082.1:0-42564 GCF_040605905.1 Nonomuraea sp. NPDC005501
CGCGTCTCGCGGGGCGGCAACCCGTCATCGTGCGGTCAGTGGTTCCAGTTGCCGCCGTGGCCCCAGCCGCCGCTGCCGCCGCCGCTGCCGCCGTGGCCCCACTTGCCCCAGTGGTGCCAGTTGCCGTGGCCCCAGCCGCCGCTTCCGCCGCCGCTGCCGCCCCTGCACCACTGGAGTTCCCAAGCGCCGTGCCGCCAGCAGAACCAGCACTTGCGGCCGTTCCAGAAGCGCCACCGGCACCTGTTGGCCGAGCTGGCGGTAGTGACGTGCTGCGACATGGGCGTCGCGCACTTGGGGGCGGCGCTGGCGGCCTGTGCGTTGGCCGCGCCGCCGACGACGAGCGTGGAACCCGCCAGAGCGGCGGTGATGATGAGACGCTTGAGCATCAGAGATCACTCCCTGAGATGAGGGCCGCCCGCCGGATGTGCGAGGCGGTCTGGCTGGAGCGTCGAATTCGGTTTCTCCCGGGATACGCCGGATGCGGCGCACTGGAATCAGGCTAATAGCGGGGTTCGGGCGGAGTCTCCCGGCAAGAGGCAAAGCCTTATTTCCTCATATATCACTACACAGCCTGACTTCTTCTGCTATGTCCTGACTTAAGGGCTTATGTGCACTTCCACGTGGTGGTGTGGCCACCGTATACGGCCAAGGGATCTCCCGGGGAGCGTAAATTCCGATCCCCGGAAGGTTTGGGGGCATGGGGAGGGGCGTGCTGTTTTTCGGTCGCGAGAACGTCCATCGACTCGAACGACAGACAAAGCCAAGATTGATCCCTTTGGGTGAGACTTGTGGGGAATAGTGCGTCATGCGGCTATTTGTCACAGATAAGTGGGAATTCTCCGGTTTGCGTCCATGGGCGCTCGTTCTTCGAGGCGAGACACGTGCTCGTGCTCATCGCCGGAGTGGAGAAGTCATGCACAGTACCCGCTCATTCATCGTCCTCGGGTCGGCGCTCGTCGCCACCCTCACGCTCTCCCAGGGCTTCGCCGTGGAGGCCCTGGCCGCCCCGTCCCAAGCGAACGCGGACGTGACGGCTCTACAGACGCGGCTGGACCCGTGCGATGGCAAGGGCCACGGCTGCTCCAAGGGCTACTCCGACGGCTATGCCGACGGCGTACGGTGCCAGCCCTCCAACCCGCACGGCTCTCCGGACTCGGGCCAGCCGGACTACACCTATGGCTACGACGTCGGTTACACGGCCGGCCGGACTCGCGGAGGCTGTGGCGGCCAGGGAAGCTCGTCCAGGAAGGCTCAGCTCAGATCGGCGGGAGCGGCGCAAGGAGCTTCCGACGCGCAGACTTTCGGCCAGTGCGTGAGGTCGAACTTCAGGGGCATGCCCAAGCCCTTCCGGCGCGGCTACAAGTCCGCCAATCCCTTCTGCTAGAGGCTCTGGCAGCGCGGCACGGCCGACGGCCCCCCGTGGCCGCCCTCGTGTCCGCGGGATGAACGGATCAGGTGGCGGCGGTGCACAGGTGGGCGTCGTCGTGCGGATCGTCGAGCCGGTCCAGCCCGGCCCGGCCGCGCGGGCGCATCAGCGTCACCGCCGCCGCCGCCAGCAGCGCCCCCGCGCCGCACACCGTCCAGCGCGGCCCCAGCCAGTCGGCCGCGAGCCCCTGGAGCAGCCCGCCCACCGGCAGCGACGCCGTGTAACACGCGA
Source organism: Nonomuraea sp. NPDC005501 (assembly GCF_040605905.1). NCBI lineage: Bacteria > Bacillati > Actinomycetota > Actinomycetes > Streptosporangiales > Streptosporangiaceae > Nonomuraea > Nonomuraea sp. NPDC005501. The sequence continues at coordinate 1,658 of NZ_JBEXDT010000082.1, forward strand.
TCCGGCACGCCATCACCCGCCCCCGCATGCCGTCGGCCACGATGACCTGGATCGAGGTGTTCACCGAAGAGATGACCGCCAGGAACGAGCCCCCCACGACGATCAGCGCCACCACCCCCCAGGCGTACCCGGGCGCCGCCGCGAATCCGATCATGGAGAGCCCGTACAGCATCAGCCCCCAGCGGACCACCGGCCCGAGACGGAGCTTGTGGTGCCAGCCGGAGACCAGCGGCGCCGCCACGACCGCGCCCAGCCCGAGCGCCGCGTTGAGCAGTCCCAGCCCGACCGGCCCGGCCCGGAAGACGCTCTCCGCGAAGACCACCGTGAACTGGAAGATCGGATGCCCGAGCATCCCCACCAGCACGGACACCACCAGCGACATGACGATCCCCGGCTGGCGCCGGATGTAGCGCGGCGCCGCCAGGAACTGCCGGGTCATGCCCGCCGGCGCCGCCTGCTGGGGCCGGCCGGCGCGCGGGTGGATCGCCGCCAGGGCCGCGAGCACGAACAGGAACGACACGGCGTTCAGCAGGAACGTCCACGAGGGCCCCAGCACGGCCAGCAGCAGCCCGGCGATCGCCGGGCCGAGGGAGCGGGCGGTGTTGAACTGCAGGCTGTTCAGCGTCACCGCGGAGTGCAGGTCGCCGCGCGGCACCAGGTCGCTGACGAACGACTGCCACGTCGGCATGTTGAACCCGGCGAAGACCCCGCCGACGCCCACCAGCACCAGCATGACCGCCGGGTCCCGCTGGCCGGACGTCCACACCGCCCACAGCAGCAGCGCCGAGACCGCCATGCCCGACTGCGTGGCCAGCAGGATCCGCTTGCGGGAGCGCCGGTCGGCCAGCGTCCCGCCCGCCGGCGCCAGGAACACGCTGGGCACGAACTGCGCCACGCTCACCAGCCCGACCCAGAAGGCGCTGCCGGTGATCTGGTACAGCACGTACGGCACGGCGAGGTTGCTCAGCCAGCTCCCGGTGCTGGAGACGAGGGCGCCGCACCAGAAGATCGTGAAGTCGCGGTGCCGGAAGGCCCGCAGGGAGTGGCGCACCCCGCTCGGCGTGCCGGCGTGCCCGCCGGCCGGCGCGGGAGAGTGGGGGGCGCCGCCTGCCGAGGGCGGCTGGGACGGGGGATGGCGTTCCTGCTTCACTCGTGCATTCCTCCCCCGCCGGAGCGGCACGGCAGCGCCGGAGGCCCGCCGATTGCGGTTTCCGCGCCCGGCGAAACGGGATGCGCGGCCGGGTCCCCGGCGGGAGCGGGTCTACGGGGGCGCACGTAGACGGACGGCTGGAGGGGGCGTCTAGGGTGGTTTCCATGGGAATGGTCGGAACGGTCGGGCTGGTGCTGCATCCGCGACGCGACTCGGAGGAGGCGATCGGCGACATCCTGCGCTGGGCCGACGAGCGCCATGTCACGGTGCTCGGCCTCCCCGAGGAGGTGGGCCGGATCGACTGCAGCGCCGTGGCCGTCGACGCGGAGGCCCTCGTGGAGCGGGCCGACCTGCTGGTCAGCCTGGGCGGCGACGGCACCATGCTGCGCACGATGCGGCTCATCGCCGGCCGCCCCACCCCGGTCCTGGGGGTCAACCTGGGCCGGCTCGGCTTCCTGGCCGAGATCGACGTGCGCGACCTGCCCGCCACCCTCTCGGCCATCGACGGCCACGCCTACGCCGTCGAGCCGCGCATGGCCATCCGCGCCAAGCTGGGGGAGGAGGAGGTCACCGCGTTCAACGACATCGCGCTGGCCCGCATCCCCGGTGAGGGCCTGGCGGCCGTGACCGTCACCCCGGCCGGCGACCCGTTCGTCCGCTACGCCGCCGACGCGGTGATCGTGGCCACCTCCACCGGGTCCACCGCCTACAGCTTCTCCGCCGGCGGGCCCATAGTGTCGCCGCGCGTCGAGGCGGTGCTGGTGGTGCCGGCGGCGGCCCACTCGGTGTTCAACCGCGCCCTGGTGCTGCCCGCCGACGAGGAGGTCACGCTGGAGGTCATGCCGACCAGCGGGCGGGTGGCCGTCGAGGTGGACGGCGCGGTGCACGCCCACCTGTGCCCGGGCGACCAGGTGTCGATCGTCGCGGTGCCCGGCGCGGCCAACGTCGTGCGCCTCGGCACCACGTTCTACGAGCGGGCGCGCCGCAAGCTGGGCGTCGAGGGCAGCAGCGCCGTCGGCTGAGCCGTCTCACCCGGGAACGCGCCGCGCCGCGAGGCCACCAGCGCGGACAGGGCCGTGGTGATCGGCACGGCCGAGATGAGCCCGAGGGTGCCCACCACGCTCCGGATGATCTCCTGGGCGATGACGGGCGTCCCCAGCACCTCTCCGAGCGGCTGCGCGCCCACGCTGAACAGCAGCAGCAGCGGCAGCGACGCCCCCGCGTACGCCAGGATGATCGTGTTGATGACCGAGGCGATGTGGGCGCGCCCGACCCGGCTGCCCGCCCGGTAGAGGCGGCGCCAGCCGTACGACGGGTTGGCGGCGGCCAGCTCGGTGACCGTGACCGCCTGCGTGACCGTCACGTCGTCCAGCACGCCGAGCGCGCCGATGATGACGCTGGCCAGCAGCAGCCCCTGCGTGTCGATCCTCGTGCTGAGGCCGAGCATGAACGAGCTGTCGTCGGTGACGCCGGTGAGCCGCGCGAACCCGATCGCCCCGTACGCGAGCAGGCCCGTCACCGTGAGGCTGGCCAGTGTCCCGAGGACGGCCATGGACGTCGTCAGCGTGAACCCGTGCGTCAGGAACAGCACGGTCAGCATGATCGCCGCCGCGCCCACGATGGCGACCAGCATGGGCGGCTCGCCCTCCAGGATGCCGGGGATCACGAACGCCAGCAGCAGCACGAACGTGATCGCCAGCCCCACCAGGGCCGTCACCCCGCGCCAGCGGCCGAACGCGATCACCGCGAGCGCGAACGCCGCCGCCGACAGCCACAGAGCGTCCGTACGGTCGTGGTCGGAGAGCTGGTAGCCGGGCTCGTCGTCCGGCTCCTCACCGCCGCTGACGCGGATGAGCACGACGTCGTCACCCGCGGCGAAAGGCTGCGTCCCCGGTCCCGTGGGCAGCGCCAGCTTCACCTCCCGCCCCAGGTCGGGGCCCTCGTCGACGCGTACGGTGGCGTGGCCGCAGGTCGCGGGGTCCGGTGGCGCGGCGCCCTCCGGCACCTGCGCGCACTTCCCGGGCAGGACGGCCGTCACCGTGCCGCCGAGCTGGTCGAAGCCCGCCCCCGCGGGCTCCGCGCTCCGCCCGGACGGCCACAGCCAGACCAGCATGACGAGCGTCGCCACCGCGAGCGGCACCAGCACGGCCAGCGTCGCCGTCACCGCCCGCCGCGAAGCGGGAACGCTCCCGCCGTGGTGATGCCCGTGCCCGTGCCCGGCGCCCATCCGCACCCCTGTCCCGTGCCGCCACCTGTCGCTTTCCGCCACCGCGATCAGTGACAGTACTGCAACCACGGCCGGGTATTCGCCGCCGCGCGGGGTAGGCGCAGCTCATGACGACCTGGGTCGGCACCTCGGGGTGGCAGTACAAGGACTGGCGCGGCGGCCTGTATCCCGACGGGGTGCCGCAGCGACTGTGGCTGGAGACGTACGCCGAGACGTTCCGCACCGTCGAGAGCAACAACGCCTTCTACCGCCTGCCCTCGCCGGAGTCGTTCGCCGGCTGGCGGGAGCGCACCCCCGACGGGTTCGTGATGGCGGTCAAGGCCAGCAGGTTCCTCACCCACATCAAGCGGCTCGCCGACCCGGAGGAGCCGGTGCAGCGGCTCATGACCGCGGCCTCCCAGCTCAAGGAGAAGCTCGGCCCGGTCCTCCTTCAGCTCCCGCCGACGCTCAGGGCCGACCCCGAGCGTCTCGACCGCTGCCTGGCCTGCTTCCCCGGCGGGGTGCGCGTCGCCGTCGAGTGCCGGCACGAGTCCTGGTGGACCCCCGAGGTCCGCGACCTCCTCCAGGCGCGCGGCGCCGCGCTGTGCTGGGCCGACCGCCTCGGCCGGCCGGTGGCGCCGCTCTGGCGGACGGCCCCCTGGGGGTACGTGCGGCTGCACGAGGGGCGCGCCACGCCGCGGCCCTCGTACGGCGACACGTCGCTGCGCACCTGGGCGAGCCGCGTCCGGGACGCGGGCTGGCAGGACGCCTACGTCTACTTCAACAACGATCCGGGGGGCGCGGCGGTGCGGAACGCCACCCGCTTTGCGAGACTCCTTTAGGTGCACACACGCCTGTACCGCAACGGTGTCCTCGAAAAGGAAGGGTTTCCCGTCGAGGACGTTTCCGACTACGTCCGCGACCCGGACAACACGGTCTGGTTCGACCTGTGCTCCCCGACGCGGGAGGAGCTGGGTGTCCTGGAGGAGGAGCTGGGCCTGCACGAGCTGGCCGTCGAGGACGTCGTCTCCGGCCACCAGCGCCCCAAGGTGGACATGTACGACAAGCACCTGTTCATCACCGTCTACGGGGTCCACGTCGACGACGGGCGGATCGACCCCGTCGAGGTGGACATCTTCGTCACCGCGAACGCGCTCGTCACCATCCGCGAGAACGAGCGCTTCGACATCCAGGAGGTGATGAGGCGCTGGGACGCCACCAACGGCACCCTCGGCGGGAACGGCGTCGCCTTCCTCCTCCACGGGCTGCTCGACTACGTGGTCGACGGCCACCTCGACTACGTGGAGGACATCGACGGGCGGGTCGAGGACCTGGAGGAGCAGCTCTTCGACGAGAGCCGGCCGATCGACGGCCCCGCGCTCCAGCGCGCCATCTACGAGCTGCGCCGGAGCCTGACCCGGTTCCGCAAGATCGCCATGCCCATGCGGGAGGTGCTGGGCACCCTGCTGCGCCGCAACCACGGCCTGGTCGCCGGCACCGCCATGGCCCCCTACTACGAGGACGTCTACGACCATGTGATCCGCGTCGACGAGTGGCTGGAGTCCACCCGCGACCAGGTCGCGAACCTGCGCGAGACCCGGCTGGCCCAGCAGGGCTTCCGCCTCAACGAGATCATGAAGCGGCTCACCGGCTGGGCCGCCATCATCGCCGTGCCCACCCTGATCACCGGCTTCTACGGCATGAACGTGCCCTACCCGGGCTACGGGGCCGAGTGGGGCTTCTGGCTGTCGGCCGTGCTGATCGCCGGGATCTCCGTGGGGCTGTACGCCGCGTTCAAGAAACGGGACTGGTTGTGAGTGCCGATGCGTCGGCGGCTCGTAGTCGTCCGCCGAACGCGGCCAACCATGAGTGCGGCGGACACGGCCCTCCCCGGTCCCGCAGGACGAGCCGTACCGTCAGCCGGAGCTCCCTGGCCCCCGAGGCGGGATGGAGCGGCAGGCAGCGCCCGCCGGCGACGAGCGTCCTGCGGCCGATCGGGGTGGCGATGACCGGCAGCTCCTCGTACGTCGCGGGGACGGCCAGGCGCAGCACCCAGTCACCGTCCGGGGTTCGGCCCCGCGTCCCCTCCAGGGCGTAGTAGTCGAGGACCCCGCCACTGGCCGAGACCACGGCCCGCATGGTGAACCGGCCGCCGCGCGCCGTGAACACCTCCGCCGACGGAGCCCGGTAGACCGAGTGGACGTACGCGAGGGCGAAGACGCCCGAGGGCGGCAGCACGAGCCCGCCGACGGCCGGGCGCCCGGCTCCGGCGGCGGAGGCGAGCGCGAGCACGCACGCCAGGGCGAGGAGGAGGCGGGTCAGCCCTCCCCGCGGGCGGGTCAGGCCTTCTCCTTGTAGTAGCGGGCCGCCCCGGGGTGCAACTGCACGGGCGCCACCTGCTGCCCCAGCTTCGGGTCCAGCTTGTTCGCCTCCGGGTGGACGGCCGCGAGCTGCGCCTTGCGCTCGAACAGGACTCTGGTGATGTCGTAGGCGAGCTGCTCGCTCATGGAGTCGGGCACCAGCAGCACGTTGGCGACGCCGACCGTCTTGATGGCGCCCTTCAGCTTGTAGACGGACAGGTCGATGTCGAGGCCGACGTATTCCTCGCCGTACTTGGCGCGCATGCCGGCCAGGGCGTCGGAGGTGTCGAGCATCCTCATGTCCGGCCGGCTGCTGGCCAGGTCCACGACGCCTGCCGTGGGCAGGCCGCCGACCCAGAAGAACGCGTCGATGGTGCCGTCCTTGACCGCCTGCACCGACTCGTTGATCGAGAGCTGCTGCTTGCTGACGTCGGTGTCGGGCGCGAGGCCGACCGCCTCCAGCATGCGGCGGGCGACGACCTGGGTGCCGGAGTTCGGCGGGCCGAGGGAGACGCGCTTGCCCTTGAGATCGGCCACCTTGTCCGCCTTGACGCCGGGGGCGACCACGACGTGGGCGTAGTTGTCGTAGATGCGGGCGATGGCCTTGACCGGCTGCTTCGCGGTGAACGTGCCCGTGCCGTTGACCGCGTCCGCGGCCGTGTCGGACTGGGAGAAGCCGATGTCGGCCTTGCCGGTGGCCAGCAGCTTGATGTTCTCGACCGAGGCCGAGGTGACCGAGGCCGTCGCCTGGGTGTCGGCGATGCCGTCGCTGAGCTGCTTGGCCAGGCCGCCGCCGTACACGTAGTAGACGCCGGTCGTGCCGCCGGTGGCGATCGACAGCCGGTTGCCCCGCCCGCCGCCCGCCCCGCCGCCGCAGCCGGCCGCGCCGGCGGCCAGGACGGCCGCGGCGAGCACCGCGATGATCCGCTTCACGTTCGGTGTCTCCTTCGCCTGATGAGGTGGACGGCCGCCGCGACCGCCAGCACGGCGAGGCCCGCGGCGATGGGGACGGGTTCGAGGAAGAGCAGCAGCACGGCGGCGACCGCCGCGAGCAGCCGTTCCGGCACGCCGGGCAGCCCGCCGGTCGCCATGGCCAGCGCCGCCACGGCCACGGCCGAGACGGCCGCCATCAGCAGCACCGTCCCGATCGGGCCCTGCCCGAGCAGCGCCTGGCCGTTGGGCGTGAGCACGAACGCGAACGGCACCAGGAACGCCGGCAGCGTGTAGCGCCAGGTCATCATCATCGTCTTGTACGTGTTGCCGCCCGTGATGGCGGCCGCCGCGACGGCCGACAGCGCGGTCGGCGGGCTCACCTCGGACAGGACCGCGTAGTAGAAGACGAACATGTACGCCTCGGCGGGCGTGACGCCGAGCTGCGTGAGCGCCGGCTTGATGATCACCGCGGCGATGATGAAGCTCGCGGTGACCGGCACGGCCAGCCCCAGCAGCATGACCGCCACGGCCGCGAGGACGGTCGTCAGCACGAGGCTGCCCGCGGCGACGTCCACGATGATCGAGCTGAGGTTCAGGCCCAGGCCGGTCTGGGTGATGACGCCGACGATGATGCCCGCCGCCGCGCACACCGCCGTCACCGGCAGCACCTCCAGCGTGCCCTTGGCGAGCGCCTCGCCGACCCGGCGCGGCCCCATGCGGTGCGCCGGGTCCAGGAACGACAGCGCGAACGCGATCGCGGTGGCGATGACGACGGACTGGAAGGCCGACCGGTCCAGCGCCATCAGCACGATGATGAGGACGAGCGAGCTGAAGTGGTAGCCGAAGCGCAGCAGCAGCCGGCCCGCGCTGGGCGCGTCCACCTCGACGGCGCGGGTGCCGAAGCGCCGCGAGTCGACCTCGATGGCCAGGAAGATGCCCAGGTAGTACAGCAGTGTCGGGATCGTCGCGTAGAGCAGCACCTCCAGGTAGCTGACCTGGAGCAGCTCGGCGATGATGAACGCCGCCGCCCCGAGCGTCGGCGGGGACAGGATGGCGCCGATGCCGCCCGCCGCCAGGATGCCGCCGGCGGGCTCCCTGGGGTAGCCGGCGCGCCTGAGCACCGGCCAGGCGACGCTGCCCAGGCTCACCGTGGTCGCCACACCGGAGCCGGACACCGTGCCGAGCAGGAACCCGGCCATGGTGACCGTCCGGCCGGGGGCGGAGCGGGAGCGGCGGAACGCGGCGAAGCTGAGGTCGATGAAGAATCTGGTGGCGCCGGAGAAGTCGAGGACCGCGCCGTAGATGGTGAAAAGGATGATGTAGCTGGCGGCCACCTGGAGGGGAACGCCGAAGAATCCCTCGGTGCCGGTGTAGAGCTGGGACACGATTTGGGAGATGTCGAATCCGCGGTGCCCGATCGGCCAACTGATAGGCAAATATGCCCCGAAATAGGCATAAATCAAGAAAAGTGCGCAGATGATGGTGAGAGACCAACCGACCGTGCGCCGTACGGCCTCCAGCAGCAGCACGGTCAGCACCACGCCCGCCAGGAGGTCGAGCGTCGTCAGGGCCGAGCCGGAGCCGCGGTCGCGGAAGGCGTCGATCCCGAGCAGCGGGTAGACGAGCACGGCGAGGGACGCCGCGGCGAGCGCCCAGTCGGCCACGGTCGGCCGCTCGCCACGCCGCACGCCCTCCTCCTCGGGCACCCGGACCCGCCGGGCCGGCCACGGCCGCCCCGACCGGTAGCAGAGGAACACCAGCGGCAGCGCCACCGCCAGGAACGTCATCCGCTGCTCCAGCGCCTCCACCGGCCGGAACACGACGACCAGCGAGTAGACCGACAGCGCCGCGCCCACGACGCGCACACCCGTCCAGAGGGGGCCGGTGAGCACCCGGGCCGGGCGTTCCTGCTCCTGGGCCGCCGCCGGCTCCGGCGCGCGATCGCTCACCTCGGTCACAGGGCCCTCCCCGACACGGCGTCTCGGGGAATGTACGTTCCCGTTACCGGTCCAGGGAAGGGGCCGTTACCCTTCCTTGACAACAAAGATCACGCATCAGTCCAAAACGCCGTTCGGGACGGCGGTTCAATGACCGAAAACATCAATGCCGGCCGACCGGAAAAGCACCGCGCGTCAGCGTGACGAAGTCGCGCCGCAGGAGCGTCAGAGTGGCACTCAGCCCTTGCCTGCCGCGTTCACGATCCGGGTGGTCGAGCGGTCGGGGATGGCCTCCAGCTCCCAGCACTCGGCGCCCAGCAGCGCCGCGGCGGCGCGCCGGCCGCCCGCGTGGGGGTCGCCCGCGGTGTGCGCGAGCGCGCCGGGCCGCATCGGGGCGAGCAGGTCGATGTAGTCCTCGGGGCCGTGCGCCTCGGGCGGGCCCGTCACGATGAACACGCCCGCCACGAACCGCAGCGCGGCCATCACCTCGGCCCGCTCGGCGGCCGGGTTGAGCGGCCGGCTCGGCCCCTTCCAGGCGCGCACCCGCGGGTCGTCCTCCACGCCCACGACCAGGGGAAGCCCACGCTCGGCGACCTCCCCCAGGTAGCGCACGTGACCCACGTGCAGGATGTCGAACACCCCGGTGACGACCGCCGCCCCTGGCTGGGCGTACGGCTCCACCCAGACGGCCTCCAGGCTGCTCACGTGGGCACTCCTCTTCGTCGATGCGTCGATCGCAGACTACTCGGTCATCCGGACGGGCCGCGCTGGCGACCGACGGAAAGGGCATTCCTACCTTTTGGCGATATCTCAGTGCTTGGGGTGGCGCGTCTTATGACGTCGCCGGAATGGGGGAGGCCGCAGTGACGCCACCGCACGCACGCAACGCCCACCAGGGAGTCCACCCGGAGCAGGAAACGGGCACGAAGCGACCGCCCGGCACGCGGGACCTGCTCGTCCACTTCCCCGGGGTGCCGTCACAGGTGTCCAGGACGAGGCGGCTCGTCGCGGCGGTCCTGGGCCGCGACCACCCGCTCTACGACGACTGCGCGCTCCTCACCAGCGAGCTGGCCACGAACGCGATCCTGCACTCCCGGTCCGGGGCGGGCGGCTGGTTCACGGTGGGGGTGCGCGCCTCCGGGCCGGCGGTGCGGGTCTGGGTGGCGGACGCCGGCTCCGAGGAGCCGCCCTGCGCCTGCCGTACGACGGGGGACGGGGACGACCCGGAGAGCGCGCACGCCACGAACGGGCGCGGCCTGCCGCTGCTGGAGGAGCTCAGCCATCGCTGGGGCCTCAGCCGCGCCAACGGGGCCACGACGGTGTGGTTCGAGCTCACCCCCGCCTGACACCGCAGGGCTAGAGGTCCAGGCGGCACAGGCCCTCGGCCAGGGCCTTGGTGGTCAGGCGCGTGCGGCTGTCGCAGCCCAGCTTGGTGAAGATGTGCTCCAGGTGCGTGGTGACCGTCCGCACGCTGAGCACCAGCGCGGCGGCGATCTGCGGGTTGGAGTCGCCGGCCGCGACACGGGTGAGCACGTCCACCTCCCGCCCCGTCAGCTCGTACGGCAGGGCGCACGGCCGTTCGGCGACCACCGCGCCCTGGATGGACCCCTGGAACCCGACCCCGGCGCGCAGCAGCCGCAGCTCGTGCCAGCGGCCGTCGCGCCCGAGCCACAGCCCGTGCCGGTTCAGCTCCCTCGCGTCGATGAACGCCCGGGCCAGCGCCGCCAGGCCGGGCTCCCCGGTCAGCGCCGGCGACGCGGTGAACCCCGGCACGTCGCGGCGCGTGCCCAGCCGGTCGAACGTCACCGCGCTGAACCCGGGCGGCAACCCCACCGGGTCGATCACGCACCGCGTCAGGTCGGTGACGTGCGCCAGCATCGGCGCGACGGCCGTGACCAGCGGCTCGGCCAGCTCCGGGAACGCGCCGCGCGACGCCAGGTGCAGCAGGCCGGTGTACCGTCCCCCGGACAGGAACAGGGGCGTGGTCAGCCCGGCCGTCCAGCCGTACGGGGCGAGGTGGCGGCGGAAGTAGCGCTCGGTGCCCGGCTCGGGCATGCTCACCGGGGCGCGCGTGGCCATGGCCCGGCGGTAGGCGTCGAGCCCGGTGTACTCCTCGGCCGCGTCGCCGTCGATGCGGTGGTGGCCGTCGGAGACGACGCTGTGATGCCTCCCGGTGGCGGGGTCGAACGCGACGAACTCGTACGCGTCGAGCGGCACCACGCGGCGCAGCGCGGCCATCGCGGCGTGCGCGCCGCCGCCTCCCGCGACCTCGTAGCCGACCTCGGCGAACGCCTGCAACTGGCGGACGTTCAGGGTGATCTCGGCCACGGTTCTTTATATCCCACGAGGCCCTGACCTTTCGCCCAGCCACGCGGAACCCGGATACCTCTCCCACACCGCCGGCACCGGCGGGCCACGGCCCACATGATCGCGTAATCTTTGCTGGCATGACGGCCGACCGGATGGCGCGGAGGGTGACGGACCTGCTGGCGCCGCAGGTGCTGGTGATCGCCATGCCTCCCGTCGTGGGGCTGATCGCCCAGGGCTGGACCGGCGCCCTGTGGGGCCTGCTGGCCTCCGTCCTGTGCGGTGGCGTGCCGGCCCTGGTGATCGCGCTCGGGGTCCGGTCCGGGCGGCTGGACTCGCACCACATCGTCGACCGGGCCCGCCGCACCGGGCCACTGCTGTCGGCGGTGGCGGCCGTGCTCGTCGCGCTCGTGCTGCTCATCGCGCTGGGCGCGCCGACCCTGCTCGTGGCCACCGTGGCCGGCATGCTCGTCGCCCTGGCCGTGACCGTGCCCGTCACGCTGCGCTGGAAGATCTCCTTCCACGCCGCCGTGTCGGCGGGCACGGTCGTGGTGCTGGCCCACGTCCTTCCGGCCGTCCCCACCGCGCTGGCGGGGGCGGCCGTCGTGGCGCTGGTGTGCTGGGCCCGCGTACGGCTGGCGCACCACACGGCGGCCCAGGTCGCGGTGGGAGCCCTGGTGGGCGTCGCCGCCACCTGGGCCACGCTGGCGGCCTTCGGCGTCGGCTGAGCGTCACCGGTGCTCCCCGCGGGCCTTGCCGACTCTCAGGCGGCTCGGCGCCGGTCCTCGCCGACCACGTCCCTCAGCACGTCCGGCCGGTTGGTGATGATGCCGTCCACGCCGTGGCCGAGCATCCGGCGCATGACCGCCGGGTCGTCCACGGTCCAGGCGAGCACGCGCATGCCCCGCGCGTGGACGAGCCGCACGTACTCGGGCGTGACGTCCTGGTACGGCGGGTTGACCTCGTCGGCGAACCCCGCCACCTCGGCGAGCCGCCCCGTGGACGGCTTGCCGAGCAGCCCGATCGGCACGTCCGGCATGAGCGCGTGGAACCTGCGCATCGAGTCCCAGTCGAACGACTGCACCACCAGCCGCCCCGGCTCCAGCCACGCCGGGGCGCGGCGCAGCTCGGCGGCCACGCGGGACTCGATGCCGGGGTACAGGTGCGGCGCCTTGATCTCCAGCAGCAGCCCGAGCCCGCTGCCGCTCATCGCGCGCAGCGTCTCGGCGAGCGTGGGAACCGGCTCGTCGGCGTAGTCGCCGTCGAACCATGAGCCGGCGTCCAGCCTGCGGATCTCGGCCAGGGAGAGGCCGGACACCGGCCACGGGGCGCGCCCGGGGAAGACCTTCTCGGCGTCGGTGGTGCGGGCGAGCGTGTCGTCGTGCATGAGGACGAGCCGGTGGTCGCGGGTCTCCTGGACGTCGAGCTCGAACAGGTCGGCCCCCTGCTCGGCGGCCAGCTCGAAGGCGGCGATGGTGTTCTCGGGCGCGTACGCGGAGGCACCGCGGTGCGCGACGACGGACGGCACGGGGGCGGGTCCCGCCGCCGAGGCGGCGGGCGGAGGGATGACGGCGGCCAGGACGGTCAGCGCGGTCACGATGACGAGACCGGGTCGTCGGCTCATGAGTCTCCTCGGGTCCGGGGGAGCGGTTCCGCCTCTGAACCTGACAATCCTGCATGACCTGCTGTTGAGTTCCGGGTGTCTCCGAGATGTCGAGTGGAGGATGTGGCGCTCAGGTCTCCAGAGCGTGTCCGGCGAGGCACCCCGATCCGTCATGACATGGTGCGAAAAATGGTTTCACCTGGCCAGCTTCCGTAACCAACAGTGCACTGAGGGCGATGTCGGAAGGAGGGGCTGGGCGAGGGGGTGCGGTGTCGGAGCGCGTGAGGCGCCATACCGAGGCGCGCATGGCCAGGATGATCGCCTACACCCGGGCGGGCACGACGCCGTTCGTCTACATCCCGCTGCTCGGCTGGCACCACCTCCAGCACCCGGCCCTGTCCGTCGTCTCGGCCGCGGCGGCCACGGCCGAGGCCGCCTGGTTCGTCCGCCGCGCCTGGCGCTCCGGCGACCTTCGCGACCCGCTGCTCGTCTGGGGCGACGTCGCGTTCTGCGTGGTGCTCATGCTCGCCGGCACGCGGGCCGCGTTCCCGGCGGACCGCAACGTGATCACGACGGAGTTCCTGCCGTTCAGCCTGGTGGCGCCGGCGGCGATGGGGTTCGGGCTGGGGTTCGCCGCGCGGGCCGTGCCGGGGCTCGTGGCGCTGTGCCTGTCGTGGGTGGCCGCGCTCTACCCGCACTACGCGCTGAAGCTGGTCTCGGACCTGCTCGGTTTCGTGCTCTGGTACGGCATCGCGGTGCTGATCGGCCGGGAGCTGCGCACGCTGGCCGGGGCCGCGCAGAGCGCCCAGGAGGCCACCCGGCGGGCCGAGCGCCTGCTCGCCGAGCAGGAACGCCTTCACATGATCACCCGGCATCGCGAGCTGACCCACCGGGAGATCCACGACCACCTGCTGCCCATCGTGGACCACGTCGCCGCCGGCCAGCACGTCGATCCCGGGCTGGCGCGGCAGGCGCGGCTCGGGGCGAACCGGGCGCGCCGCTTCATCATGGACCCGCGGGCCGCCGACGAGCTGCCGTTCGAGCAGCTCATGGAGGAGGTCTGCGACACGTACATCGCGCGGGGGCTCGCGCTGACGTCGGTGATCCTCGTGGACGGCGACCCGCCCGAGGAGGTGGGGGAGGCCGTCGCCGCGGCGGCCCGCGAGGCGCTCACGAACGTGCTCAAGCACGCCGGCGAGGACGCCCGCGTGAACCTGTTCGTGGAGTCGGGGCCCGACCGGCTGGAGGTGGTGATCCGCGACCGGGGGCGCGGGTTCGCGACGGGGCGGGCGCGGCCGGGCGGCGGGTTCCTGCGCACGTTCGCCGCCGTCGCGCGGCACGGGGGCGTCTGCGACGTCACCTCGGAGCCCGGCGCGGGCACCCGCGTCGCGATCCGCTGGCCGGAAGCCGCCCATGCCGGATAGCGCCCCGGGCGGACCTCCCGGCGCGTCCCCGGGCGCGGCCACCGCCAAGCTGATCATCGTGGACGACCATCCGTCCGTCACGGAGTCCATCACGCTGCGGCTGCTGGACGCGGGCTTCGCGGTCCTGCCCGCGGTGACGGACGTGGAGGACATCGACTGGGCGCTCACCCCGGACGTCGCGATCTGCGACCTGCGGCTCCTGCCCGGTCTGTCGTGGGGCGGCGCGATCCGGCACCTGGCCGGCCACGGCTGCCGGGTGCTCGCCATGTCCGGGGTGGCCACGCCGGAGCAGGTGCTCGACGCGATCGAGCAGGGGGCGCGGGGGTTCGTGGAGAAGACGTCCATGCCCGCGGAGTTCGTCTCGGCGGTCGCGGCCGTCGTCGAGGGCCGCCACCACGTCTCGGCCCGGCTGGCCGGCTACATCCTGGAGGACGTCCGCCGCCGCCCGCTCGCCGACGGCGAGCTGGGCGCTGTGGAGCTGAGCGTCGTGCGGGCGTTCGCGCAGGGCGACAGCGCCGTGGAGGCCGCGCTGCGGGCCGGGGTGCCCGAGGCCGAGCTGCACGCGCTGGTCGCCAGGGTCTTCGAGGTCGTACGGCGCCGTCGCAGGGACCGCCGCTACCGGCTGACCGGGCGCGAGCGGGAGGTGGTCCGGCTGGTCGGCCACCTCGGCATGACCCGCCACGAGTCGGCCCGCGAGCTGGGCGTCGGCGAGGACCGGCTGTCGGACCTGCTGGCGGGCGTGCGGGACAAGTACGTGGCCTGCCATCCCGGCGAGAGCCGCAACCTGGCGCCGCTGAGCGCCGCCATCCGCTGGGCCAACGAGCTGGGAATCCTTCCTTAGCACGGCGGGGCGCGGCCGGCAATACCCGGCTTTCCGGGGCTACCGGACCGTTCCAAGGGCCGGTACCCATGAGAGTGACGACGGCTGGACCGGAGGGGAACATGGGCACGGAGCATGCGAGGCGCGGGCCGGGCGGGCGGCGGATCCTGGCCGGGGTGGCGCTGATCGCGGGACTGGGCGTGCCGGCGGTCGCGCCGGCCCCGGCGAACGCGCGGGCGTTACCGGCGACGGCGTACGCGGGGGCGGCATCGTCGGCGGCGGCATCGGCGGCGGCATCATCGGCGGCGGCGAGGGCGGTGGTGGTGCTGCGGGCCGGGCAGATCCTGCGGTTCCAGCAGGTCAAGGGGGCGCCGAGCAGCCGCGCCCGGGCCCGGGTCGCCAACGCCGTCCTGACGTTCTTCGAGAACGGCACCTTCGCCTTCACCACCACGGACGTCCGCACCGACCTGTACCCGCTGCGGGGCCGCTACCGGATCGACGGCAACCGGGTGAGCTTCGCCGCGAACGGGTCCTCGCGCATCGGTGGCAGCAGCGCCTTCACCGAGCTGATCGGGAGCATCGACTTCTCGTCCCGTCCCGGGGTGATGACCCTCGACTGGGCCAGCGGGGCCGGGTACGGCGCGGTCGTGAACGGCACGAGGTTCGGGACGGGCGCCTCGTCGCAGATCCACGCCCAGGTCACCGTGGTGCAGGGCTGACCCCGCGGCACCCGCCGAGGGACGGGCGCGGACGGCCGGAGGGGACCGCCCGCGCCCCCGTTCCAACTTCTCACGTTCAGTGATCTCGCGAATCCGGCGCGCTGTGCGCGTGGCGCGGCGCCGGGCGGTCTACCATCCGGTGAGGTGAGCACGGACCCCCACGCGCGCACGGCGCTGGACCACCTGTACGAGACCTTCGCCCGGCACCCGCTGCCGGAGCACACCGTCGTCTGCGACCACTGCGTCTCCCCGGACGTGGTGCGGGCCGCGCGCACGGGGCCGCTGCGCTCCCTCGGCGCGGAGGTCCTCGAACCGTACGCCTGGAACCACGGGACGTGGGGTGACGAGGCAGACTTCAAGCACTACCTGCCACGCCTGCTGGAGCTGCTGATCACCGAGGAGATGGACGGCTGGTTCGTCGCGCCGGACCTGGCCGCGCGGACGGCGCGGGCCTGGACCGGCTGGCCGGACGACGAGAGGGAGGCCGTCGTGGCGGCCGTCGGCGCGTGGTGGCAGGTGACCCTGAGCGCCTACCCCCGCGAGCTCGGCGCCCCGGAGCTGATCGCGCTCATCGGCGACGGTTACCGGCTGGACCCGCTGCCGTACCTGGCCGTATGGGAGGAGACGGCCGGTGAGGAGGCGGCGGCCCGGCACCTGGCGGGCCTCATGCGCGACTGGCCGGTCCGGACGGCGGCCGAGCGCGCGTGGTACGCGGAGGTGGACCGGTGGATCGCCGGGCCCGCCCCGGTCCGCCTGCTCGGCGAGGGCCTGGCCGCCACGCGCTCGCCGGCGGTGGAGCGGGAGCTGCGCAAGGCCCTGGAGCTGTGGGAGAGGCGCAACCCGGTCGGGCTGCACGAGCCCGGCTGATCCTGGCCCGGCTGATCCTGGGTTGATTCTGGCCGGGGTGATTTCTGTCGGTGGCGGATGGCACGCTGGGCCGGCATGAGCGATGACACGAGCGGCCGCATGAGCGGGCCCAGGGCCGTGGACGTGAGCCTGCGGGCCGTGACGGAGGCCGACCTGGAGGTCTTCTTCGAGCAGGAGCGGGACCCGGAGGCGACCCGGCGCTCCAGGTTTCCGGCGCGGGAGCGTGAGAGGTTCATGACCCACTGGCGGACGCGGGTCCTGGGCGACCCCACCGTCCTCGTCCGGGCGGTCGTCGTGGACGGTGAGGTGGCGGGCAACGTCGTCGCCTGGTGGGAGGGCGAGCGGCGGTTCATCGGCTACTGGTTCGGGCGCGCGTTCTGGGGGAGAGGCGTCGGCACGCGGGCGCTCGCGCTGTTCCTGCGCGAGGAGAAGGCCCGTCCCCTGTACGCCGACCCCTTCAGCGGCAACACCGGGTCGGTGCGGCTGCTGGAGAAGAGCGGGTTCCGGCGCGAGGGCACGGTCCTGCACGGCGAGGACGAGCACATCATGTTCGTGCTGGACGAGCTCTAGGGCCCCGGCATGGCGGCCGGGACGGCGCCGCGCCGTCCCGGGTCCCGTCAGGAGGCCGGCGGGACGGCCGTCCGCACAGGGCGGGGATCAGGCCGCGGGGGCCCAGCGGGGGTCGCGGCCCAGGTAGCGCAGCAGCGCCGCCACGTCGTCGTCGCCCTCGGCCGCCGGCAGCACCGCCGCGTACGCCCCCCAGGCGCGCAGCGGCTCGACGATCCGCCGGGCCACCTCCAGCAGCTCCCGCGCCATGCCGGCGGTCAGCGGCGACGGCTGCCCGGTCGCGACGGCGATGTCCCACGCGTGCACGGCGGCGTCCAGCGCGCAGGCGCCCGCCCCGAGCGACGGCTCCATCGCGTTCGGCGGGACCGGCACGGGCACCTGCTCGGCGTCGCGGTCCACGCCGGCCCAGGCCGCGGCCGAGCGTCCCAGGGCCGACTCCGTGTACGCCTCCGGGTCCTCGGCCAGGGTGCCCGAGGGCGCGAACGGGTCCTCGGCGGGGCCCGGCTCGCCGGTGAGGAACGCCGCGAAGCCCACCTGGTCGCCGGCGGCGTGCTGGAGCACCTGGGTCACGTCCCACTTCGCGCACGGGGTGGGCAGGTGCCACGCGTCCGCGGGGACCCCGCGCACGACCCGGCGCAGCGCCTCGTGGGAGAGGTCCAGCACGTCCCAGCCGGTGTTCACGATCTCGCTCATGTTCCGCAGCCCTTCCGTTTCGGTGATGTCATCATCATATCAGAACGGAATGCTTTGTTCCACTGTTGTGGCGAACCGTTCCAAGGACCTGTCGCGGCACGGCCGGACTCAGGTGAGCAGGCGGGTGAGGACGCGCGTGCCGAACTCCAGCCCCTCGACCGGCACCCGCTCGTCCTTGCCGTGGAACATGCCGAAGTAGTCCAGGTCCGGCCGCAGCATCAGCGGCGCGAACCCGTAGCCCTCGATGCCGAGCCGGGCGAACGACTTGGCGTCCGTGCCGCCGCTCATCACGTACGGCACCGGCCGCGCCATCGGGTCCTCGGCCACCAGCGCCCCCGCCAGCTCGTCGAAGAACGGCGACGGGTACGACGCGGCCGGCGCGTCCTCCAGGTTCACGAACTCCCGGGTGATCTTCGGCCCGAGCAGCTCGTCGATCGTGGCCAGGAACTCCTCCTGCAGCCCCGGCAGGTAGCGCCCGTCCACGTGCGCCTGGGCCGTGGACGGCACCACGTTGACCTTGTAGCCCGCGTCCAGCATGGTCGGGTTGGCGGAGTTGCGGATCTGCCCCTTGAACAGGGTGCCGAGAGCGCCGAGCCGGGCCGCCTCCTCATCCAGCCGGTCCAGGTCCACGGGCTGCCCGGTGATCTCCGACAGCTCCTGGATGAGCGCCGCCACCGACGGCGTGAGCCGTACCGGCCACTGGTGGGAGGCGACGCGGGACAGGGCGTGGACGAGCGCGGCGACGGGGTTGTCCACGGCGGGCCGCGAGCCGTGGCCCGCCACGCCGTGCGCGGTCAGCCTCATCCAGGCCGTGCCGCGCTCGCCCACCGCCACCGGGTAGACCCGGTGCTCGCCCGAGGCGACGCTGAAGCCGCCCGACTCGCTGATCGCCTGCGTGACCCCGTCGAACAGGTCACGGTGCTCGGTGACCGCGTGCCGCGAGCCGTAGTCGCCGGTCGCCTCCTCGTCGGCGAGGAACGCCAGCACGACGTCGCGCCTCGGCCGCTCCCCGCGCGCCCGCATGCCGAGCACGGTCGCGAGCGTCATCGCGCACGAGCCCTTCATGTCGACCGCGCCCCGGCCGTACACGCAGTCGTCGACGATCTCGCCGGAGAACGGGTGCATGCGCCACTCCGCCGGATCGGCCGGGACCACGTCCAGGTGGCCGTGCACGAGCAGCGCGTCGGGCGAGGCGCCTTCCAGGCGGGCGACGACGGTCGTGCGGCGCGGCGCCGACTCGAACACCTCCGGCTCCAGGCCCGCGTCGGCCAGCAACGTGGCCACGTACTCGGCCGCCGGCCGCTCGCCCGAGCCCGGGTTGGTGGTGTCGAACCTGATCAGGTCCGAGCAGATCTCGGCAACGCTCTTCACGCTCTTCCTTCCAGTTTCAGCGGCGGCACCTCGGGCGTCTCGAACCCGAAGATCAGCCCGTAGAACGCCAGCTCGGCCTCCAGCGCGGAGACGATGGTCTCCTCCCGGCGCCAGCCGTGCTGCTCGCCGGGGTAGGTCAGCAGCGCCCACCGCCTGCCGTGCCTGTCCAGCTCGGCCGTGAACCGCTCGGCCTGGCTCACGTCCACGATCGCGTCCTCCAGCCCGTGCAGCATGAGGCACGGGCCGGACGCGTGCGCGGCGCGCAGCAGCGGCGAGCGGTCGGTGTAGCGCTGCCGGGTCTCGGGCAGCGGCCCGATGAGCCCGTCCAGGTAGCGCGACTCGAAGTCGTGCGTCTCGGCGGCCCAGCTCTCCGGGTCGGTGATCGCGTAGTGGGCGACGCCGCCCGCGAACACGTCACTGTGCACCAGCGCCGCGACCGTGGTCCAGCCGCCCGCGCTGCCGCCCCGGATCGCGATCCGCGCGGCGTCGGCCCTGCCCAGCTCGACCAGGCCGCGCGCCACCTTGGCGCAGTCCTCGACGTCGACCACGCCCCACTGGTGGCGCAGCCGCTCCCGGTAGGCCCGGCCGTAGCCGGTGGAGCCGCCGTAGTTGACCTCGGCCACGCCGATGCCCCGGCTGGTGAAGTAGGCGATCTCCAGGTCGAGCACCATCGGGCGGGTGCCGGTCGGCCCGCCGTGCACGAAGATGACGTACGGGGCGGGCCCGGGCGCCCCCGCGGGCGGGTAGACGTGCGCGTGGACGCCCTCGATCGTCAACGCCTCCGGGCCGGGCAGCAGCGCCCGCTCGGGCAGCGGCTTGGGCGCCGACACCACCTCGCGCGCGCCGCTCGCCAGGTCCACGAGCGTCACCTCCCGCGGCGTGTACGGCGTGGCCGACACGCCCACGGCCTTGCCGCCGGCCGCCGACACCGTCGAGGCCCAGTACGTCGCCTCGCCGCCCACGTCCCGCAGCTCCCCGGTCGCGGGGTCCAGCACCGACAGGAACAGGCGGTCCGCCGTGCCGTGCACCACCACCAGCCCGGAGTCGGCGACCGCGAACCAGGACGCGCCCGGCTTCCACGGCGCGTCGCCGAACTCCTCCTCGCGCGGCGTGAGGTTGCGCGCCGGCCCGCCCTCGCGGCCCACCAGGTGGAGGTTCCACCAGCCGGTCGCGTCGGTGACGGCGTACAGAGAATCCTCGTCGCGCCACTCCGCCTGCACGACCGACTCGGCCGGGCCGCCCGCGACCACCGCGCGCGGCCCGGCGGTCCCGTCGGGGCCGAGCGGCGCCACGCACAGCTCCGTGCCGTCCCACGGCATGTTCGGGTGGTCCCAGCCGATCCAGGACACGTGGCCGCCGCCGGGCGACAGGCGCGGGCACATGAGGAAGTGCTGCGCCCGCACGATCACCCGCACCGGCCCGCCGGCCAGCGGCACGGCGACGAGGTCGCGCGTCGTGCCAATCTCGCGCACCGCCCACACCTCGTCGCGTCCCGGCGCCAGGTAGAGGTCGGCGTAGCGGGCCGGGCCCTCCGGCGTCAGCGCCACCGGCTCGCCGTCGCCGTCGAGCCGGTACAGGCGCTGGTCCGCCCAGTTCGTGAACACCAGCCCGCCGCCCGGCAGCGGCCGCCAGGACCGGCCGCCGTACTCGATGACGCGGTTGCGGGCGTTCCAGCCGGCCGGGAGCGCGTCCACGCGCGACCCGTCCGGCAGGCGCCGCACCACGCACCGCCGGCCGCCCTCGTGCGGGCGCGGCTCGTCCCACCACACCTCCACCCCGGCGGGCGTGGCGACGGCCTCCACCCACAGGGGGCCGCCGTCGGTACGGGCCACGTCGATCGGTCGAATGCTCATGGACTCACCAGTTGCCATCGGAGGGAGGAAGAGGATGGCCGGGCGGATGGAGCACGTAGACGATGCCCCCGCTGCCCGAGCCCCGCAGCCACACGTTCTCGAACGCGGCCCGCGGATAGACCCGGCGCACGTCGGCGTCGCTCGGCGCCGCCGGGTCGTTGACGACGACGTCGCCCCCGGCGGTGAAGCCGGTGACGACCATGATGTGCCCGTCCGTCGAGTAGCCGGAGCCGGGCAGCTCGTGCGCCTTGAACGACTGCGAGGTGACCACCGGGATCCCGGCCCGGACGAACGCCTCCAGCTCGGCCGCCGAGCGCAGCCGCGTGACGAACCCCGACAGCCCGAACCGGCCGGCGTAGGCCACGTTGAACGGCCAGTTCCCGGTGCCCTGGTAGCTGGAGTCGTAGGTGTCACGGGCCGCGTGGTCCACCAGCGGCGACGGGTCGCCCGCGCCCACCCAGGCCAGCTCCTCGGGCGCCGGGCCGAGCCCCCAGTAGCCGAGCACCATCGCCACCGCGGCCGGGCCGCACCAGTTGGCGCCGCCGCCGTCGATGTGCGGGTGGTGGCCGGCGTGCTCGTGCTGGGAGTGGCGGGGGACCGCGAGCTCGACGGCGGCCGCCCCGTCCCGGCCCGGCTCGTACGTGGCGACGACCGGGAACGGCGGCACGGCCGAGGCCATCACCCCGAGCGAGCCCATCCGGACGCCGGGGCCGCAGGGCGTCACCCGCACCTGGAACGCCGTCACCGGCCGCCGCGCCACGAACGTGTCGACAGCCACGTCACCGTCGTCGTCGCCCTGGCCGGGCACGGAGGTGCGCGGGTCGCCGTGCTCGGACCAGCGGCCCATCACGTACCACTTGGTGAGAGCCCCGGCCGCCGTCCTGGCCCGCAGCTCGATTTCCACCCACGAGCCGGGCGGGGTGCGCGCGGTCCACGACGGGACGAGCTGGGTGGCGGGGAAGCCGATCGGCACCTCGTCGCCGGTCCACGGGGGGAGCCCGCCCGGGACGCCGGTCGCGGTCCCGAAGGACACGGCCAGACGGCGGAAGGCGACGCGGGCCGGATCGACGGTGAGCACCATGCCGATTGTGGTCCCCGGCCTGGTCGCCCGCATCGGATGGTTTACGTACGCACCGCCGCCGGGGCGAGGGTCAGAGGTAGAGGCCGGTGGACTCGTCCGAGGCGTGGACGGGCACCGCCCGCCCCGAGCGGGCCGCGTACAGCTCCGCCAGCGTCGCCCCCGCCGGGCCGACCCCCTCGGAGGAGCCGAGCCAGCCGACCGCCTCGTCGCGCGTCAGCGGCCCGACCTCCAGCTGCGCCAGGCAGCGGCCGGGACGGACGACGGCGGGGTGCAGGCGGGCCAGGTCCTCGTTCGTGGTGATCGCCACCAGCACGTCCCGGCCCTGGCCGAGCAGCCCGTCGGTGAGGTTGAGCAGCCGCGACAGGCCCTGCCCGGTCTGCGACTTGGCCGCCGAGCTGATCAGCTCGTCGCAGTCCTCCAGCACGAGCAGCCGCCAGCGGTGCCGGTCCTCGTCCGTGTCGTAGCCGACGGCGACCTCCATGAGGTAGCCGGGGTCGTTGAACAGCCGCTCCGGATCCAGCACGCAGTCGACCTGGCACCACTCGCGCCACTGCTTGGCCAGCGAGCGCAGCAGCGTCGTCTTGCCGGTGCCGGGCGGGCCGTGCATGAGGATGAGCCGGCCGTGCACGTCCGCCGGGGTGACCGTCATCAGCGCGTCGAGGGAGCGGCGGACCTGCGCGGAGTAGTTGCCGCTGATCTCCTCCCACGGCTGGGCCGTGATCGGCTTCTCGGAGCGCGTCCCGCCGTGCATGCCGCGCCACCAGAAGCCCATGTCGACGTGGTCGGTCTCCGGCTCCGGCTCCACGGCGCCGTCCGTGCTCTCCTTGAGCACCGACCGGGCCAGCTCCTCGGTGACGGCGGTGACGCTCACGGTCGCGGTGCGGTTGCGGTGCCGTACGATCCGCAACGTCCAGCCCTCACCGCAGATCAGGCGCGACTCCGAGCCGTCCTGGACCTGCGCGGTGCGCACGAGCCGGCCCTCGGCCGGGCTCAGCGTGGCGTCGGGGCGCACCCGCTCCAGGTTGGCCAGGCGCGACCAGGGCTGCACGCCGGTCGCGAACGGCGACAGCGCCAGCGCGTCGATGACGTCGATCGCGGAGTCGGCGTCGTCGATCCAGATGTTCATCGGGAGGTCTGGCGACTCCGGGCTCGGGAACGGCACCTCCTTCATCACGGACATGAGGATAATGATCCACTCAGGGTGGCGGTCTGTCGAAGGGTTTTGCGATCTGGCGCCATCCCGGAGCCATACCGATATGTCATGGCGCCCGGCCCCGGAGCGGGGGGGACACCGGGGCGGGGCATATCGCCAGGTCACCGGTAACGCTGCGGACGGGCCGATCCACCGGTACCTTGTTGCGTCGGTGTTGTGTCGGTCACGTGTGCGAATGGTGGAGGTAAACCGGGGTGGCAGGGGTGACGTTCCGCGAGCGTGCGCGTTACTGGTTCGACAACACGATGTCCCGGGGGACCGCCTCGCTCGTCGGCCTGCTGGCCGTCCTGTCCGTGGCCCTGGTCGTGGCGGTCGCGGGCCTGACGCTCTGGCTGGCCCCCCACGAGCCCGAGGGCGTCGGCGGAGCCGGCGAGGTGCTGTGGGTCGCGCTCATGCACGCCCTCAACCCCGGCAAGGTCGCCGGCGACAAGGGCTCCACGGCGTACATGACCGTCATGTTCGCGGGCTCCCTCGGCGGGCTGTTCGTCGTCAGCATGCTCGTCGGCCTGCTGTCCAACGGCCTCAAGCTGAAGGTCGACCGCCTGCGCCGGGGGCGCTCGCGCATCGTCGAGAAGGGCCACACGGTCGTGCTCGGCTGGTCGGACCAGGTGTTCACGATCGTGGGCGAGCTGGTCAAGGCGCACGCCAGCCAGCCGGGCTCCGTCATCGCCGTCCTCGCCGACCGCGACAAGCTCGACATGGAGGAGGAGATCCGCGAGCACGTCGAGCTCGGGCGCACCCGGCTGGTCTGCCGCACCGGGCGGCCCACCGAGCCGCGCGACCTCGCGCTCATGAACCTCCAGAGCGCCCGCTCCGTCGTCGTGCTCTCGCCCGACGGCGAGGACCCCGACGCCCACGTCATCAAGATCCTGCTCGCGCTGGCCAAGCGGGCCGGGGCGCACCCGCCGGTCGTGGCCGCCGTCGCCGCCTCCGGCAACATCCCCGCCGCCCGCCTGGCCGGCGGGGGAGAGGTCCACCTCGTCGACGCCGACGACACCGCCTCCCGGCTCATCGTCCAGTCCTCGCGCCAGTCCGGCATGTCCGTCGTCTGCATGGACCTGCTCAACTTCGACGGCGGGGAGATCTACCTGCGCTCCGGCGCCGAGCTGGCCGGGCGGACCTACGGCGAGGCGCTGCACGCCTACGAGACGGCCAGCGTCCTCGGCCTGCGCGGGCGATCGGGCGTCGTGCTCAACCCGCCGCCGGACACCGTCATCGGCGGCGACGACCAGGTCGTCGTCATCGCCCACGACGACTCCCACGTCCGCCTGGCCACCGGCGAGCCCGTCGTCGACGAGGAGGCCGTCGTCTGCGCCCCGCCGACCGCGCCCGAACCCGAGCGCACGCTGGTGCTCAACTGGAACGGCCGGGCCGAGCACATCGTCCGCTACCTCGACGGCTACGTCGCTCCCGGCTCGGCCCTGGAGGTGGCCGCCGACCACCCCAAGGCCGGGGCGGGCCTGGACGGCCTGGCCAACCTCACGGTCAACGTCAAGGAGTGCGACACCACCGACCGCTACCAGCTGGAGGCGCTCGGCCTCGGCCTGTTCCAGCACGTCATCGTCCTGTCGGACGACCGCTTCGACCCCCACCACGCCGACACCCGCACCCTCATGACGCTGCTGCAGCTGCGCGACATGCAGACCGCGCGGGGCGAGCACTACTCGATCGTCAGCGAGATGCACGACGAGAGCAACCGCGTCCTCGCCGAGGTCACCGAGGCCGACGACATCGTCATCAGCGACACGGTCATCGGCCTGCTCCTCGCCCAGCTCGCCGAGAACCGGCACCTGGCGGACGTCTTCAGCTACCTGTTCGACTCGCACGGCTCGGAGATCTACCCCCGGCCGGCGGGCGACTACGTGAAGACGGGCACCGAGGTGACGTTCTCGACGATCATCGAGGCGGCGCGGCGGCGCGGGGAGACGGCGATCGGCTACCGGGACGCGGGCGAGCGCAACACGCCGCCGCACTACGGCATCGTCCTCAACCCGCCGAAGTCGCAGGCTCTCGTGCTCGCGGACGGCGACTCGGTCATCGTCCTCGCCGAACACTGACCACCCGATCCGAGCCGTTTGATCCCGGAATGGTGGCGAATCGACCGTAGTCGGTTAGCGTGCGGAGAGTGCGGACCATTGACTGGGTGGACGGGGCGGTCGAGCTGGTCGATCAGACGCGGCTGCCCGACGAGTGCGTCATGGTCAGGATCACCACCGTCGACCGGCTGATCGACGCGATCCGGCGGCTGGCCGTGCGCGGGGCGCCCGCGCTGGGCGTCGCCGGAGCGCTCGGCGTCGTCCTGGCGGGCGGGGACCGCGACGCCATCGCCAGGCTGCGGGCCGCCCGGCCCACGGCCGTCAACCTCGCCTGGGGTGTGGACCAGGCCGCCGCCTGGCTGCCGAAGGGCCGCGAGGCGGTCCTGGAGACCGCCCTGCGCATCCGCGACGAGGACATCGCGGCCTGCCTGGCCATGGGGGAGCGGGGAGCCGACCTGCTCACCGAGGGCCGTCCCGGCGGCGGGCTGCGCATCATGACGGTGTGCAACGCCGGCGGCCTCGCGGCCGTGGAGCGGGGCACGGCGCTCGGCGTCGCACAGACGCTGCTCGAACGCGGCCGGCTGGCCGAGGTGCTGGCACTGGAGACCCGCCCGCTGCTCCAGGGCGCCCGGCTCACCGCGTGGGAGCTGGCCCGCATGGGCGCGCCGCACCGGCTGGTCGCCGACGGCGCGGGCCCGTACCTGCTGGCGAGGGGCGGCGTGGACGCGGTGCTCGTCGGCGCGGACCGCATCGCCGCCAACGGCGACACCGCCAACAAGATCGGCACGTACGCCCTGGCGCTCGGCGCGGCGCGGGCCGGGGTGCCGTTCGTCGTGGTGGCGCCCGAGACGACGATCGACTTCGCCACTCTCACGGGCGACGGGATCGAGATCGAGGACAGGGGCGCCGAGGAGATCGTCACGGTCCGGGGGATGCGGCTGGCGCCGGAAGGCACGGACGCGGTCAACCCCGCGTTCGACGTGACCCCGCACGACCTGATCACCGCCATCGTCACCGACAAGCGAGTGATCCGTCCATAAAGCGAAATTTCGGGAAAGGCGTTCCTGCGCGGATAGGACACGTTACGCTCGGTGGTCCGTTTCGATCCCCGGAGAGTAGACGTGGCCATTGACCTCGTACTACGGCGTGATTGGGGCGCCAGAGCGCCCCGCGGTGCCTATACCCAGTTGGGCTCCACAAGAGGAGTCAAGGTCCACTACACGGGCGGACTGGTGCAGCCCGGCATCGTGGACGACCACGCCGGCTGTGTGTCGCTCGTGCAGTCCATCCAGGGCTCCCACATGGACGGGAACGGTTGGCTGGACATCGGTTATTGCGTGGATGAGGAGACAGAGATCCTCACGCAGCAAGGATGGAAATCGTACCGGGATCTGCGGGTTGGAGATGTCGCACTCACTCTGAACCATGAACATGGTGCCTCGGAGTGGCAGCCCGTGCTGGAGGTGTGTGTCTTTCCTGCCCAGCCTCGCGAGATGGTGCGGATGCGGGGGTTTTCGCATTCGTCGCTCACCACGCCTCACCATCGATGGCCGGTGGAAAGATCCCGGAGACGGACAGGGACCATCCGGCAGCGAGGACCGGCCGGGCAGTGGTTGGGCACCGGGCGTGCCAAGCGTGACGTCACCGGGTACGAGCGTCTATGGGCCACCACCGACACACTTGGCTACTGGGACAGGATTCCGCTCGCAGCGCCGTGCGTGGATCTTCCAGCAGAGCCGAAGTGGTCCGACGCTTTTGTCGAGCTCGTGGCGTGGTTCTGGACCGAGGGCCACATCATGTCCCTTCGCGGAGGGAGAGCGGCCACAAGCGCGGCTTTGTATCAGTCTTCGGTCAACGGCGCCAACGTGGCCAGGATCCGTGCCGCGCTGAGGGAAGTGTTCGGTCCCCCGAGCGAGGCATTCCCGCGCCTCGGCCGACGAACTGACGGAGTCCCACGCTGGAGAGAGACGCAGAACAGACACCTCGTGGAGTTCCATCTTTCCGCCGATGCCGGTAGGCGGCTTGTCGAAGCCGCTCCAGGCCGGGTTCCGTCGTTTGACTTCCTTCTCACTCTCACCAGGGCGCAGTTATCTCTCTTCATCGAAACCTCTCTTGCAGCCGACAACGCAGGCAAGGACAAGCTCGCGCAGAAGAGCAGAGCAGCAGCAGAGGCGTTCATGTTCGCGGTTATCCTCGCGGGTAACGGAGCCTCGCTGCGTGTGAGACCGCCCACGAACAGCTGCAAAACGGACATGTGGCAAGTGACGATCAGGAAGCAGCGGTACCTGGCTCCTCGCTCGGCGGCTCAGCGCCAGGCCAGCTTCACGATCACTCGTGAGGAGTATCAAGGAGAGATCTGGTGTCCACGGACCGACAACCAGACCTGGTTGGCGCGCCGCGACGGGACGGTCTACTTCACCGGTAACACCTACATTGCCTGTCCGCACAGGAAGGTGTTCGAGGGGCGGGGCCTGCACCACCTGCCCGCCGCCAACGGTCCTGGCCTCAACTCCGGGCACTACGCCGTGCTCGGCCTCGTGGGCAACGCCGGGCTGGTGGAGCCGCCCGACGGGGTGCTGCACGCCATCCTGGACGCCGTCGAGTACGTCCGTCAGCACGGCGACGCGGGCCTGGAGATCAAGGGGCACCGCGACGGGTACGCGACCGACTGCCCCGGGGAGCCGCTGTACGCGTGGGTGCGCCGGGGCGCGCCGCGGCCCGGCGGTGACGGCGGCGACGGTGACGGCGGCGACGGGGAGAACGGCGGCGACGGCGAGCAGCCAGAGGCGCCCCCGTTCCCCGGCCGGCTGCTGCGCTATCCGCCGGTGACACGCGGGGAGGACGTGCGCACCTGGCAGCAGCAGATGAAGGCCCGCGGGTGGGACCTCGACGTGGACGGCGCGTACGGGGCGGCGTCGCGCGACGTCTGCCTCCGCTTCCAGCGCGAGCAGGGGGTGGACGCGGACGGCGTCGTCGGCCCGGTCACCTGGCGCCTGGCCTGGGAGGCCCCCGGCTCCTGACCGGCCCACCGGGGCGGCCGGGCGTTTCGCTGGGGGACCCCTGGGGTTACCCGGTTCGCGGCGTTCCGCCTACTATCCGAATCATGGACCTGGCAGCCGGTTTTCCCGCGACCACTCGCGACGACTGGCGGGCGCTCGCGCTCGCCGTCCTGCGCAGGTCGGGGGTGGAGGCCGCGTCCCCGGAGGAGGCCCTGTCCGGCCCGACGTACGACGGGGTGACGCTCTCCCCGCTGTACGACGCCGACGACCTGCCGGCCGCCCCGCCCTTCGACCGCGCCGCGCACGCGGCGCGGGCCGCCGGGGGCTGGGACGTGCGGCAGCGCCACGCCGTCCCCGACCCGGAGGCCGTGCTGGCCGACCTGGAGAACGGCGTCACCTCGCTGTGGCTGGCCGTCGGCGACGGCGCGATCCCCGTGGGCGAGCTGGGCCGGGTGCTGAAGGGTGTCCACCTCGACCTCGCGCCGATCACGCTGGACGCCGGTCACCGCACCGCCGAGGCGGCCGAGGCGCTGCTCGCGCTGGCCGCCGAGCGCGGCACCCCCGCCCGGGGCAACCTCGGAGCCGGTACGGCCGGCGGCCGTGACACCGCCGTGCGGCTCGCCCGGCGGTGCGCCGCCGAGTTCCCGGGGCTGCGGGCCGTCACCGTGGACGCCACGCCGTACCACGACGCGGGCGGCGGCGACGCCGACGAGCTGGGCTGCTCGATCGCGCTGGGCGTCGCCTGCCTGCGCGCGCTCACCGACGCCGGGCTGAGCGTCGAGGAGGCGTTCGGGCAGCTGGAGTTCCGCTACGCCGCGACCGACGACCAGTTCGCCACGATCGCCAAGCTGCGGGCCGCGCGCCGCCTGTGGGCGCGCATCGCCGAGCTGTGCGGGGTCGAGACGGGCACCCCGGCGGCCGGGGCGTCCGGGGCGCAGCTCCAGCACGTGGTGACCAGCTCCGCGATGATGACCGCGCGGGACCCGTACGTGAACATGCTCCGCACCACCGTGGCCTGCTTCGCCGCCGGGGTGGGCGGGGCCGACGCGGTCACCGCGCAGCCGTTCGACGCCTGCCTGGGGCCGCCCGACGCGTTCTCCCGCCGCATCGCCCGCAACACGCAGGCGCTGCTGCTGGAGGAGGCCGGGGTCGGCCGGGTGGCCGACCCCGCCGGCGGGTCCTGGTACGTCGAGCGGCGCACGGCCGACCTGGCCGAGCGGGCCTGGGAGTGGTTCCAGGACATCGAGGCGGCGGGCGGCATCGACCCGGCGGCCGGCCTGGTGGCGCGGCGGGTCGCCGCCACCCGCGAGCGCCGCGCCGCCGACGTCGCGCACCGCCGCTTCCCGATCACGGGCGTCAGCGAGTACCCGCAGCCCGGCGAGAGGCCCCCGCGCCGCCCCCGGCGGGACGGCCCGTGGCCGGCCTCCTCCCGGGAGGGGACTCCCGCGGGTCTGCCGGTGATCCGGTACGCCCAGGAGTTCGAGGAGCTGCGTGACGTGGCCGACGCGCTGCCCGAACGGCCCAAGGTGTTCCTCGCCACGATCGGCCCCGTCGCCGCCCACTCGGCCCGCGCCGCGTTCGCCGCGAACCTCTTCCACGCCGGCGGGCTGGCCACCGAGACCGCCGGGCCCGGGGCGGAGCCCGACCAGATCGCCACGGCGTTCGCCGTCAGCGGCACCACCGTCGCCTGCCTGTGCTCGACCGACCGCCTGTACGCCCAGCACGCCGAGGCCGTGGCCGCCGCGCTCAGGAAGGCTGGTGCGCGCCTGGTCTGGCTGGCCGGCCAGGGCTCGTACGACGGCGTGGACGCCTGCCTCCACACCGGGTGCGACGCGCTCGGCGTGCTCCGCACGACCTTCGACGTCCTGGAGGTGGCCCGATGATCCCCGACTTCACCGGCGTGCCGCTGGAGGGCAAGGCGCCGCCCGAGGCGTCCCCGCCGGCGGAGGGGCGGGTGTGGGAGACGCCCGAGGGCATCGGCGTCCGGCCGCTCTACACGGCCGCCGACCTCGACGGCCTCGACTTCCTGCGCACCTACCCGGGCGCGGCCCCGTACCTGCGCGGCCCGTACCCGACCATGTACGTCAACCAGCCGTGGACCATCCGCCAGTACGCGGGCTTCTCCACCGCCGAGGACTCCAACGCCTTCTACCGGCGCAACCTCGCGGCCGGTCAGAAGGGCCTGTCGGTGGCGTTCGACCTGGCCACGCACCGCGGCTACGACTCCGACCACCCGCGCGTCGAAGGCGACGTGGGCATGGCCGGGGTGGCGATCGACTCGATCTACGACATGCGGCAGCTCTTCGACGGGATCCCGCTGGACCGCATGTCGGTGTCGATGACCATGAACGGGGCCGTGCTGCCCGTCCTGGCGCTCTACATCGTGGCGGCCGAGGAGCAGGGGGTGGAGCCGGAGCAGCTCGCCGGGACCATCCAGAACGACATCCTCAAGGAGTTCATGGTCCGCAACACCTACATCTACCCGCCGGCGCCGTCCATGCGGATCATCTCGGACATCTTCGCCTACACCAGCGAGAAGATGCCGAAGTTCAACTCGATCAGCATCTCCGGCTACCACATCCAGGAGGCCGGGGCCACGCTCGACCTGGAGCTCGCCTACACGCTGGCCGACGGCGTGGAGTACCTCCGGGCCGGCATCGCGGCCGGCATGGACGTCGACCGGTTCGCGCCCCGGCTGTCGTTCTTCTGGTGCATCGGCATGAACTTCTTCATGGAGGTCGCCAAGCTCCGCGCCGCGCGGCTGCTCTGGGCGAAGCTGGTGTCCGGCTTCGGGGCGACGAACCCGAGGTCGCTGTCGCTGCGCACGCACTCGCAGACGTCCGGCTGGTCGCTGACCGCGCAGGACGTCTTCACCAACGTCGCCCGCACCTGCGTCGAGGCCATGGCCGCCACGCAGGGCCACACGCAGTCGCTGCACACCAACGCGCTGGACGAGGCGCTCGCGCTGCCCACCGACTTCTCCGCCCGCATCGCCCGCAACACCCAGATCCTGCTCCAGCAGGAGTCCGGCACGACCAAGGTCATCGACCCGTGGGGCGGCTCCTACTACGTCGAGCGGCTCACCCACGATCTGGCGGAGCGCGCCTGGGCGCACATCGAGGAGGTCGAGGCCGCCGGCGGCATGGCCCGCGCCATCGAGGCGGGGCTGCCGAAGCTGCGCATCGAGGAGGCCGCGGCCCGCACCCAGGCCCGTATCGACTCGGGCCGCCAGCCGGTCATCGGCGTGAACAAGTACCGGCCCGACGCCGACGAGCCGATCGAGGTGCTCAAGGTCGACAACAGCGCCGTACGGGCCAGCCAGCTCGACAAGCTGCGCCGCCTGCGCGCCGAACGCGACTCCGAGGCGGTGGGCCGCGCGCTGGAGGCGCTCACCGAGGCCGCGGCCGACCCCCGGCCGGGGCTCGACCACAACCTGCTCAAGCTGGCCGTCGACGCGGCGCGGGCCAAGGCCACCGTGGGCGAGATCTCCGACGCGCTGGAGCGGGTCTTCGGGCGCCACGCCGGTCAGATCCGTACCATTTCCGGCGTGTACCGCGACGAGGCCGGCCCGGCCGGGAACATCGAGCGGGTACGGCAGGCGTGCGCCGACTTCGAGCGCGCCGAGGGCCGCCGCCCGCGCATCCTGGTGGCCAAGATCGGCCAGGACGGCCACGACCGGGGCCAGAAGGTGATCGCCACGGCCTTCGCCGACCTGGGGTTCGACGTGGACGTCGGTCCGCTGTTCCAGACGCCGGAGGAGGTGGCGCGGCAGGCGGTGGAGGCCGACGTGCACATCGTCGGCGTGTCGTCGCTGGCGGCCGGCCACCTGACGCTGGTGCCGGCGCTCCGGCGGGCCCTGGCGGACCTGGACGCCTCCGACGTCATGATCGTGGTGGGCGGGGTGATCCCGCCGGACGACTTCGCCGCCCTGCGAACCGCCGGGGCCGCGGCCATCTTCCCGCCCGGCACCGTGATCGCCGACGCGGCCCTGGACCTGCTGAACGACCTCCGCGAGCGCCACGCGTAGGTGTTTCCCGGGCCGGTCGGACGGGTGGGACTGAACAGGACGTCGTCGTACGGCCGGCGTGACGTCCGGCCGCGGGTGGGGAGGCGCCCCTCTACGGCTGCCGGCAGAACGTCACGGACAGCGAGCGCTGGCGGCTCACCGGGGTGGTGATGCGCAGCGTGACCAGGTGGGTGCCGCCGTCGGCCGCCAGGGTGCGGGGCGCGTTCAGGACGAGCCGGCCGTCCGGGGCCACGATGGTCGTCGCGCGGCCGGTGACGCGCCCGTCGACCATCCACACGTAGCCGAACGGAAGCTGGTCGCCGGCGCGCTCCACCAGCGCGGTCAGAGCCACGTGGTCACCGGCCCAGCAGGTGCCCTCCCTGGTGCCGACGGCGCGCACGTACGTGAGGGTGAGCCGTCCCGTCACCGGACCTGCGGTGGGAGAGTCGGTGCCGTCGGGATCGGCGGAGCGGGTGGTGACCGGGTCGGCGGTGCCGGGGTGGGCCGGGGCGGGGGTGCGGGTCCTGGTGGGCCGCTTGCGCGACGGGGACGGCGACGCGGTGGGGGAGGTGCTGGAGGAGGTGCCGACCAGGCTCTGCGACCTCGGCTGCGGTGAGGAAGGGGTCAGCCAGACGATGGCCGCCCCCAGGGCGAGCGCGGTCAGGCCGGAGGCCGCGGCGATGACCATCGTCTTGCCGCGCCGCCTCCGTGGCGCCGCGGGGGCCGGCTTCCCGCCGGGCTCCGGCTGCCGCTCCCCGGCCATACCCGGCCCGGCCACCGAATCGTCCTGGGACCAGGAGTCACGTCGGGGTCCTTCCTGGGACCACGGCTCGCGCCGGGGTCCGTCCTGCGGCCAGGAGTCACGCCCGGCTCCGTCCTGCGGCCAGGAGTCACGCCGGGCTTCGTCCTGGGGCCGCGGGCCGCGT
Source organism: Nonomuraea sp. NPDC005501 (assembly GCF_040605905.1). Classification (NCBI taxonomy): domain Bacteria; kingdom Bacillati; phylum Actinomycetota; class Actinomycetes; order Streptosporangiales; family Streptosporangiaceae; genus Nonomuraea; species Nonomuraea sp. NPDC005501. Next base: position 34,729 of record NZ_JBEXDT010000082.1, read on the forward strand.
CGCGTTCCGTCCTGGGGCCACGGGTCCTCGGGGCCTCCGTCGGCCGGCCACCGCTCACCATGATCGGCGGTACGGGCCCACGAGGCCGCCTGCGCGACACCCGTCCCAGCGGAACCGGCCGCGCCCGTGGCGGGTGCGTTCTGACCCCATGTGCTCGGGCCGGACGCGCTCGGGCCGGACGCGCTCGGGCGGGGCGCGCCCGGTGCGGCCGAGGGCTGGGGGGTGTCGAAGGAGTGGTCCTGGGTGGTGGCGGCGGGTGGCCAGACGGGGGCCTGAGGGCCCGTCACCGGGCGGACCGGGTCAGTGGACTGGGAGATCGGCTCCTGCCGGACCGCGGTCTGCGGCGCCGTGTGCCACGCGTCCCCGTGCGTCCCGTGCGGGTCCGTACCGGGAGAGCCCGGCGAGCCGGCGGAGACCGGAGAGCCGGGTGAGCCGTGAGAGCTGGATGAGGACGCAGGGTCGCCGAGGAGGTGGAGCAGGACCTCGTGCATGGTCGGGCGCCCGGCCGGGGCCTTGGTCAGGCAGCGGGCCACCGCCGCGCGCAGCGGCTGCGGCAGCTCCCCGAGGTGCGGCTCCGCCCGCAGGATGCGGTTGATCACCGCGGGCAGCGAGTCGTCGCCGAACGGCGGCACCCCCGTGGCCGCGAAGACGATCACCGACCCCCACGCGAACACGTCCGCCGCCGGCCCCACCGCCTGTCCCGCGAGCTGCTCAGGCGCCATGTACGCGGGGGTGCCGACCACGTTGCTGGTGGCCGAGAGCTTGGAGTCGAGCGCGCCCGTGACGCCGAACCCGATCACGCGCGGCCCCCCGGGCCCCAGCAGCACGCCGGCCGGCTTGAAGTCGCGGTGGACGAGGCCCGCCCGGTGGATCGCCGCGAGCGCCGTGGCGGTGGCGACGGCGAGCCGCTGAAGCTCCGCGCCCGCCTGCGGTCCCGCCTGCTGCAGCGACGGCCCGTCCACGTACTCGCTCACCACGTACGGCCGGCCGCTGACGGACGCGTCGAGCACCTGGGCGACGTTGACCGGGTCGACCTGGCGGGCGGCGGCCATCTCCCGGGCCAGGCGGTCGTCGCCGGCGAGTCCCTCGTGCAGCACCTTGACAGCCACCGGAGCGCCGTTCGGCGCCTGGGCGAGATAGACGACGCCCTGGGCGCCGGCGCCGAGACGGCCGGCGAGCCGGTAGCGCCCCACCGATGCCGGGTCGCCCTCGCGCAGGGGTTCGACATGGGGCATGAGGGGAGTGACTCCTGTGACGGGTGGGACGACTACGCTCTGCACCTTAGCGTCAAAAGTTATGACTTGGCGGGAGTTAAGCTGATCAAACGGGAAACTCCTAGCAGGTTGGGCCGGCAGGGGCAGGGAGGGCGCGTGCGGTCGCTGGAGGACTACGCCGAGGGTGTGCGCGACGGCTCCCGCACCTGGACGGCCCGCGCGATCACGCTGGTCGAGTCCACCCGGCCCGACCACGCCGCCCTTGCGCAACGCCTGCTGGTGGAGCTGACCCCGCTGTCCGGCCGGGCGCGCCGCGTCGGGGTCTCCGGCGTGCCGGGTGTGGGGAAGTCCACATTCGTGGACGCCCTCGGCACCATGCTCACCGGACAGAGTCACCGGGTCGCCGTTCTGGCCGTGGACCCGTCCTCGACGCGTACGGGTGGCAGCATCCTGGGCGACAAGACCCGCATGTCGCGCCTGGCGGCCGACCCGGCCGCGTTCATCCGGCCCTCGCCCACCTCCGGAACCCTGGGCGGCGTCGCCAAGGCCACCCGGGAGGCCATGGTCGTCGTCGAGGCGGCCGGGTACGACGTCGTCCTGGTCGAGACCGTGGGCGTGGGGCAGTCGGAGACGGCGGTCGCCGACATGGTGGACACGTTCCTGCTGCTCACGCTGGCCCGTACCGGAGACCAGCTGCAGGGCATCAAGAAGGGCGTGCTGGAGCTGGCGGACGTCATCGCGGTGAACAAGGCGGACGGCGAGCACGCGACGGCGGCGCGCAAGGCGGCGCGCGAGCTGGCCGGGGCGCTGCGCATGCTGCGCTCCGACAGCACTCCGCCGCCCGTGCTGACGTGCAGCGGGCTCACCGGCGACGGGCTGGCGGAGCTGTGGGAGCACGTGCTGGCGCACCAGGAGGGCCTGGACCTGGACGACAAGCGCCGCCGCCAGCAGGTGGGGTGGACGTGGACGCTGGTGCGCGACCGGCTGCTGTCGGAGCTGCGTCACGACCCGCGGGTCGCGGCCATCGCGGAGGAGGTGGAGAAGGAGGTCCTCGCGGGCACCCTCACCCCGTCGCTCGCCGCCGACCGCCTCCTGTCCGCCTTCACCCGTCCCCGATCAGCCCCTGAACGCTCCTGATCAGCCCCTGAACGTCGCTCGTCGCCGTGCCACGCCTCGTCCGCCGGTCATCGCAGGGCTCGGGGCTACGCTGGACGGCGATGGACATCAAGGCGCTGCTCCGGGACCATCCCGGCTGGCTGGACCACCTGGAGTCCCTCGGCGGCATCGACGTGCAGTTCCCCCGCGATCCCGTCGCCGAGCTGCTGCGGCTGGCCGTCCCGCACGAGGACGTCAACGGCGTCGTCTCCACCCTGCCCGAGCGCGGCACCCCGCAGTGGTGGCTGGTCGAGCGGTGCGTCCACTCGCTCGTCGCCGCGATGGGCCTGGTCGAGCGCGGCCCCGCGTTCCCCGACCGGCTGCCCCCTGAGCTGGGCCCGTACGTGTTCACGCACGTCTTCCTGGGCGCCCTGCCGTACACGAGGGGCTACCACCGGGAGCGCGGCGTCCCCGAAGCGGTGTCGTGGGCGACGTTCACCGACCTGGGCCGCACCATGGCCGCCCACCGCAGGCGCCACGGCGGGCCCGGCCTGCACGCGCCCTGGTGGTTCGCCCTGCACGCCCGCGGCCTCATGTACGACCTGGGCCGCCTCCAGTTCGAGCGCACCCGTCTGGGCCGCACCACCGCCGAGGGCGTCTCCCGGGCCGGGCTGCCCGTCGCCCCGGGAGACGCCGCGCTCGCCGTGCACGTCCCCGACTCCAAGGGGCCGATGACGCCCGAGGCGTGCGACGCGGCGTTCGCGCGGGCCCGCGCCTTCTTCGCCCGGCACTTCCCCGAGGAGCGCCCCCGGGTCGTCACCTGCCACTCGTGGCTGCTGGACGACCAGCTCGCCCGCTACCTGCCGGCCGGCTCCAACATCGTCGCCTTCCAGCGCCGCTTCCACCTGCTGCACCGGTTCGAGGGCAGCGACATGCTGGCGTTCGTCCTCGGGGCCGACGCGTACGGGCCGGAGCTGCCGCGCCGCACGCGGCTGGAGCGGGCGATCGCCGACCACCTCGCGGCTGGCGGCACCTGGTACGGCCGCGCCGGCTGGCTGCCCCTCTGACTCCCCGGTCCTACCGATCTTCTGTCCGCCTGTGCTAATTTTTGGCCATGCGGTCAGAAAACAAGCCGAGCGGCCAGAAAGCGCGGTCGTTCATCGAGGAGGCGCGGCGGGACCAGATCGTCCGCTCCGCCGTCGAGGTGATCGCCGAGGTGGGCTTCGCCCGCGCGTCGCTCGCCCGGATCGCCCAGCACGCCGGCATCAGCAAGGGCGTCATCTCCTACCACTTCGCCGGCAAGGAGGAGCTGATGGAGGAAGTGGTCACCCGCGTCTACACGCAGATCGCCGAGTTCGTCGTCGCTCGGATGGAGGGCGCCGAGTCCGCCACCGACCTGCTCAGGACGCACGTCCTGTCCGTGGCCGAGCACATGCGGTCCAACCGCGTCCAGCTCCGGGCCCTCGGTGAGATCTTCACGAACCTGCGCGCGGCCGACGGCACTCCCCGCTACGGCGTCCTGACCAGCGACGAGCTCTACCAGGCGCTGGAGGGGATCTACCGCCACGGGCAGGAACGCGGGGAGTTCCGCGTCTTCGACGTCCGCGTCATGGCCGTCACCCACCAGGCGGCCGTGGACTCCATGTTCGCCTACTGGCAGGCCCACCCGGACCACGATCTGGACGCCCACGCCAGGCAGCTCGCCGACCTCCTCGAAAGGGCCTGCACATGACCACCGAGACCCGATCCGCCACCCGCCTGTTAGCGGTCGACAACCTCCGCGTCGTCCTCACCGCGCTCGTCGTGATCCACCACGTGGCCGTGACCTACGGCAACATCCCGGTGTGGTTCTACGTCGAGCCCGCCCGCGACCCCTCCGGGCTGGCCCTCGACATCCTGGTCACGCTGAACCAGGCGTTCTTCATGGGCTTGTTCTTCCTCGTCTCCGGCTTCTTCAGCCCCGGCTCCCACGACCGCAAGGGCGGGCGGGCGTTCGTCCGCGACCGGCTGGTCCGGCTGGGGATTCCGCTGCTCGTCTTCCTCGTGCTGCTGCGCCCGCTGGTCACGCTGCCGCAGTACCTGGCCCAGGGCCGGGACATGTCGTACGCCGAGTTCTACCTGCGCACCTGGGACCCGGGGCCGATGTGGTTCGCCGAGGTGCTGATCGTCTTCGCGCTGGCGTACGCGCTGTGGCGGCGCATGCGCGCCGGGCGGGAGGGCGACCGGGAGGGCGCGCCGGAGGGCAGGCCCGAGGTGACGGCGCGGCAGTCGCCGCCGAGTGTCCGGTCGCTCGCGCTGTTCGCCGCCGGGCTCGCCGCGGTCACGTTCCTGTGGCGGCTCGCGGTGCCCACCGGCACGTACGTCCCCTTCCTCGGGCTGCCCAGCCCCGACTACCTGCCGCAGTACGTGGCGATGTTCGCCGCCGGCGCCGTGGCCTTCCGGCGCGGCTGGTTCGAGAGCCTGCCGCGCCGTACCGGCCGCCTGGGCTTCGTCATCGCGGCCGTCGCGGTGGCCGTGCCGCTGCCGCTGTCGGTGCTCACCACGGGCGCGCCGTCCTGGGCCGCCACGGCGCTCTGGCAGTCGTTCTTCGCCGTGGGGCTCATCGCCGGTCTCGTGGTGCTCTTCCGGGAGCGCTTCGACGGGCAGGGCCCGCTCGGCCGGTTCCTGTCGGCGCACGCCTACACGGTGTACGTCGTCCACCCAGTCGTGCTCGTCGGCGTCGCCGTGGCGCTGCGCGGGCTGGAGGCGGCGGCCGTCGTCAAGTTCGCGCTGGTGACCGCCGTCTCCCTGCCGCTGTGCTGGGGGCTCGCCTACCTCGTCAGGTCGATCCCCGGCGCCAGGCGCGTCCTGTAGGGGCCGTCCTCATGGTTGGTCGTAGAAGGCGTCGAGGACGTCGCCGTGGCGCTCCTCGACGGCCTTGCGCTTGATCTTCAGGCTCGGCGTCAGCTCGCCCGACTCGACCGTGAAGTCCTCGCCCAGGATGACGAACTTCTTGATCGTCGCGTAGCTCGCCTCTCCCGCGTTCACCTGGTCGATCGCCCTGCTCACCTCCTCGCGCATCCGCGGGTGCTCCCGCAGCTCCGCGGGGTCGGCGGGCAGGCCCTCGGACTCGGCCCAGGGCCTGACGACCTCCATGTCCAGCGTCACCAGCGCCGTGCAGTAGTTGCGCCGGTCCCCGTGGACGAACACGTGCGACACGTACGGGCAGGCCGCCTTGACCCGGCCCTCCAGGTACGTCGGGGCCACGTACTTGCCGCCCGAGGTCTTGATCAGCTCCTTCTTGCGGTCGGTGATGGTCAGCCGGCCCTGGTCGTCGAGCTCGCCGATGTCGCCGGTGCGCAGCCAGCCGTCCTCCAGCGCCTCCGACGTCTCCTTCGGCAGCCCGTGGTAGCCGCGCATGATGCCCCGGCCGCCGATCAGCACCTCGCCGTCGTCGGCGATGCGCACCAGCGTCCCCGGCAGCGGCGGGCCGACCGTGCCGAACTTCACCGACTCCGGCCGGTTGAAGAAGCTGCCCGCCGAGGACTCGGTCAGCCCGTAGCCCTCCAGGATCGTCAGCCCGGCCGCGTCGAAGAACTCGGCCATGTCGCGCGACAGGGGCGCGGAGCCCGAGATGAAGAAGCGGATCCGGCCGCCGAACCGTTCGCGCAGCTTGGCGAACACGAGCCGGTCCGCCAGCGCGTACTCGACCCGTGTCGTGAGCGGCACGGCGGCGCCGCGCTGGCGCGCCCGCACCACCCGCAGGCCCGTCTGGCGGGCCCACCGGAAGATGCGCAGCTTGGCCCCGCCCTCGCGCTGCACGGTGGCGGCCACCGTGTTGTGGATCTTCTCGAAGATGCGCGGCGCCGCGGCCATGAACGTCGGCCTGAGCACGCCCAGGTTCTCGGCGATCCGGTCGAGCCGGCCGTCCACCGCCGTCGGGACGCCGATGTCGATCATCACGACCTGGAGCAGCTTGCCGAACGAGTGCGACAGCGGCAGCCACAGGAAGTGCAGGTCCTCCTCCGAGATGATGCCGAGCTCGCGGACCGCGCCGCCGGCGTACAGCCAGTTGTCGTGGGTCAGCTCCACGCCCTTGGGCCGGCCGGTCGTGCCGGAGGTGTAGATGAGCGTCGCCAGGTCGTCCTGGCCGATGGCGTCGACCATCGCGTCGTAGTCGCCCTCGCCGCTCAGCGAGTCGAGCCGCACCACCCAGCCGTCCTGGTCGGGGGTGCCGTCGATGACGACCACGTGCTTGACGTCGGGCAGCTCCTCGCGCACCGACCTGACCTTGGCCACCTGGTCGTCGTCCTCGACGATGACGATCGTGCTGCCGGAGTCGGTGATGACGAACGCCGACTCGGCGGCCGTGTTGGACGGGTAGATCGTGGTGGTGGCGGCGCCCGTCGACAGCACCGCCAGGTCGGCGAGGATCCATTCGATGCGGGTGGAGCTGAGGATGGCCACCCGTGTGCCGGGGCCCGCGCCGATCTGCGCCAGGCCGAGGGCCAACCGGCGGACCCGCTCGCCCACCTCCCGCCAGGACAGCGAGGCCCAGCCGTCGTCCGACGGCGTCCGGTACGCCTCGGCGTCAGGGGTGGCGGCGATCCGGTCGCGCAGCAGGGAGGGAATGCTCGACATGCCTGTCCTCCTGGGTGTGATGCAGCCGACTCTAGGCGGAGCGCACCGCGCGAGTCGACAGTCGTGATCGTCCCGTGTCGGTGCGGGCGACGGCGACGGGACGCGGGGGCGGGGCGGGCGGCGCGGGGGAGGGGACCGCGATTGACGATGGGGGATCAAGACGGCGATAGTGGGACAGGTGGCAGCCCCCCGGATGATCTCCTGCGTCCTCGCCCTGGCGACCTTGACGCTCGGCGCCTGCTCAGCCGCCACTCCCCGGCCCTCGGGCGGCCAGCCCGTGGTCAGCGGCGTGGGCGGCGGCTCAGGAACCTCCTCCTCCGGCGCCCCCTCCTCCGGCACCGCGACGGGCCCCTCCCAGACCGCCGCGCCCAGCGCGTCCGCCCTCGACCCCGCCGCGTACAAGACGGAGCTGGCGACGCGGCGTAAGGCCATGGCCGGCGCCCTCGACTCCATGGTGGCGGCGCGGAAGCCCAAGACCCTCGGCCAGCGCGCCCAGCGGGCCACCGAGGCGATCGAGGACGGCGCCGCCGCGCTGGCCGCGGTCACCCCGCCCGACCAGGTGCGCGCCCAGCACGACGCGTACGTGGCGAGCCTGCGCGACTTCGCCACCGCGCTCGGCGGCACCGCCGGCAAGGTCGGCAGCCGCGACCTGTGCACCTCCTCGGCCGCCCTCACCGACGTCGGCGGCGCGCTCAAGGCCCTGGACCAGGCCGGCCAGGCCCTGCAGCAAGCGGGCGACTACCCGGCCGACGTGGTCACCGTGAAGGCCGGCGCCAAGAAGACCCGGCGCCTCGGCAACGGCACGTTCATCCGCCGGAGCACCCTGAACGGCCGCAGCTCGCTGCAGATCGACAACGGCGGCACCCGCGACGCGGTCGTCACCATGGTCAAGGGCGGCTCGAAGACG
>NZ_JBEXDT010000083.1:0-42342 GCF_040605905.1 Nonomuraea sp. NPDC005501
ACCGAGCCGGAGCTGGCGGCGCGGGCCGAGCTGGCCGCGGCCGCGACCGGCCGCCGGGGCGGCGTGGCGCTGGCCGTACACGAGTTGTCGGAGCTGCTCGGCACGTGGGACCTCGTGACCAGGCCGCTGCGCGACCACACCGACGTGGTGCGGTGGCTGGTCGAGCGCAGCGGCCTGCACGCGAGCGCGGTCGAGCACTTCGCGTCGGTGCGCGGCACGCTGCTGCGGCCCGGCAGCTCGCCCTGGCCGAGCCAGGGCGAGGTCGAGCACGTGCTGGCCACCGCCCGCGACCTGCGGCGCCGTCTCGGCGTCCGCTGAGCTCCCGGCGCCGCCGCCGACGGCTCCCCCGGCGGCTCCCTAGGAGGCGAGGACCTCGGTCACCGGCGTGTACGGCAGCCGCAGCGCCTGCGCGACCGGCGCGTTGGTGAGCTTCCCGTCGTGCGTGTTGAGGCCCGCCGCCAGGGCCGGGTCCTGGGCCAGGGCGTCGCGCCAGCCGAGGTTGGCCAGCTTCACCGCGTACGGCAGCGTGGCGTTCGTCAGCGCGTACGTGGAGGTGTTGGCCACCGAGCCCGGCATGTTGGCCACGCAGTAGAACACCGAGCCGTGCACCGTGTACGTCGGGTCGGCGTGCGTGGTCGGGCGGGAGTCCTCGAAGCAGCCGCCCTGGTCGATGGCGATGTCCACCAGCACCGAGCCCGGCTTCATGCGCGAGACCAGGTCGTTCGAGACGAGCGTCGGCGCCTTGGCGCCGGGGATGAGGACCGCGCCGATGACCAGGTCGGCCTGCAGCACCTCCTGCTCGATGGCGTACGAGGTGGAGACGAGCGTCTTGAGCCGGCCCTGGTAGATGGCGTCGATCTGGCGCAGGCGGTCGACGTTCGTGTCGAGCACGGTCACGTCGGCGCCCATGCCGACCGCGATCTGCGCGGCGTTCAGGCCGGAGACGCCGCCGCCGATGACGACGACCTTCGCCGGGGCCACGCCCGGCACGCCGCCCGGCAGGACGCCGCGGCCGCCGTTGAAGCGCATCAGGTTGTACGCGCCGACCTGCGGGGCGAGCCGGCCGGCCACCTCCGACATCGGCGCCAGCAGCGGCAGCGCGTTGCCGACCTGCACGGTCTCGTACGCGACGCCGGTGGTCCGCGCCGACAGCAGCGCGTCGGTGCACGGCCGCGACGCCGCCAGGTGCAGGTACGTGAACAGCACCAGGCCCTCACGCAGCCGGTGGTACTCCTCGGCGATCGGCTCCTTGACCTTGAGCACCATGTCGGCCTCGGCCCAGACGTCGTCGGCGCTGTCGAGCATCTTCGCGCCGGCCGCGAGGTACTCCTCGTCCGTGATGTGCGAGCCGAGGCCCGCGCCGCGCTGCACGGTCACCTCGTGGCCGTTGCGCACCAGCTCGTGCACGCCCGCCGGCGTGGCGGCCACCCGGTATTCATGGTTCTTGACCTCGGCAGGCACGCCGATCTTCATCGCGCAATCCTTTCGGGACGTGCTCCGGCACGGCGCGGGGCCGTGCCGGAGAGGGGGGTGTCAGAGGCGAGACCACGCTTCGGTGAGCACCGAGCGGAGGATCGAGCCGATCTCGTCGAACTCCCGCGGCCCCGCGATGAGCGGGGGCGCGAGCTGGATGACCGGGTCGCCCCGGTCGTCGGCGCGGCAGTAGAGGCCCGCGTCGAAGAGTGCCTTGGACAGGAAGCCGCGCAGCAGCCGCTCCGACTCCTCTGCCGTGAACGTCTCCTTGGTGGTCTTGTCCTTGACCAGCTCGATGCCCCAGAAGTAGCCGGAGCCGCGCACGTCGCCGACGATCGGCAGGTCCTTCAGGCCGTCGAGCGTGGCCTGGAACAGCGGCTCGTTCCTGGTGACGTGGCCGAGCAGGTCCTCGCGCTCGAAGATGTCGAGGTTGGCCAGCGCGACGGCCGCGGAGACGGGGTGGCCGCCGAAGGTGTAGCCGTGGGCGAACATGTTGTCGCCGTCCTTGAACGGCTCGAACAACCGCTCGTGCGCGATCATGGCGCCGATCGGCGAGTAACCGGAGGTCATGCCCTTGGCGCAGGTGATGATGTCGGGCACGTAGTCGAACTTCTCGCCGCCGAACATCGTGCCGAGGCGGCCGAAGGCGCAGATGACCTCGTCGGAGACGAGCAGCACGTCGTACTCGTCGCAGATCTCGCGCAGGCGCTGCCAGTAGCCGGGAGGCGGCGGGAAGCAGCCGCCGGCGTTCTGCACCGGCTCGGCGAAGACGGCGGCGACCGTGTCCGGGCCCTCCATCTCGATGGCGCGGGCCACGCGATCGGCCGCCCACAGGCCGTACTCCTCGGGCGTCATGCCCTTGACGCCGCTGATCTCGTCGGCGCGGTAGTGGTTGGTGTTGGGCACGCGGACGGAGCCGGGGACCAGCGGCTCGAACATCTGCTTGAACGCCGGGATGCCGGTGATCGACAGGGCGCCCTGCGGGGTGCCGTGGTAGGCGATCTGGCGGCTGATGACCTTGTGCTTGAGCGGCTTGCCGGTGAGCTTGAAGTACTGCTTGGCGAGCTTCCACGCCGTCTCGACGGCCTCGCCGCCGCCGGTGGTGAAGAACACGCGGTTCAGCTCGCCCGGCGCCAGGGCCGCGAGCCGCTCGGCCAGCTCGACCGCCTTCGGGTGCGCGTAGGACCACAGCGGGAAGAAGGCCAGCTCCTGGGCCTGCTTGGCGGCGGCCTCGGCCAGCTCGCTGCGGCCGTGGCCGGCCTGGACGACGAAGAGCCCGGCGAGCCCGTCGAGGTAGCGCTTGCCGTGGATGTCGTAGATGTACGAGCCCTCGCCCCGGACGATCGTCGGGATCTCGGCCTGCTGATAGGCGCTATGCCTGGTGAAGTGCAACCACAGGTGGTCTTGCGCGGCCTTGTTGATGTCGTTGTCCGGCTGCGTCATGGTTATCTTCCCTTGCCTCTGACCTCCCCACAGTTTGCATGTTCACTTGGGGTTTGCCAAGCGAAAGCGTCGCGACACTCTGCAAGAAAACCGAGATCCGCAGAAGCTCTATGTAACCGCTACGAAATCCGCAGGTAGATTCGCGCGCGGGTCATGCCCGTTTCCCGCGGTGCGGGAGCGTCTGTGATCCAATGAGATGTTGACTACCGAAACGACCCCGGGGGACCGTCCCGTGACTCCTGACCAGATCGAGAACGCCGTCGCCGCGGCGATGCCGCAGGCCGTCGAGGAGCTCCGACGGCTCGCCGCCATCCCGTCCGTCGCCTTCCCCGGGCATCCCGAGGAGCCCGTGTACGCGGCCGCGGCCTACACCGAGGAGCTGCTGCGCTCGGCCGGGCTGCCACGCGTGCAGCAGATACCCGTCGAGGGCAGCTTCCCCGCCGTGTACGGCGAGGCGCCCGCCCCTCCCGGCGCGCCCACCGTCCTGCTGTACGCCCACTACGACGTGCAGCCCGCCGGCGACCCCGCCGCCTGGCGCACCCCGCCGTTCGAGCCCACGCTCATCGACGGGCAGCTGTACGGCCGGGGCACCGCCGACGACAAGTCCGGCGTCATCTCCCACGTGCTCGCCCTGCGTTCCTTCCAGGGCCGCTTCCCCGTCGGCGTGAAGGTCATCATCGAGGGCCAGGAGGAGTACGCCGGAGAGCGCCTCGAAGCCTTCGTCGACCGCAACCCCGACCTGCTGCGGGCCGACGCCATCGTGGTCGCCGACACCGGCAACCCGCGCGTCGGCGACCCTGCCGTCACCACGTCGCTGCGCGGCATGGCGGCGTTCACCATGGAGGTCCGCACGCTGCGCGAGTCCGTGCACAGCGGCCAGTTCGGCGGCGCCGCTCCCGACGCGCTCGCCGCGCTCATGCGCATGGTCACCTCCCTGCACGACGACAACGGCGACATCCGCGTGCCCGGCCTGCCGCGCGGCACGTTCCTCGGGCAGGGGCCGTCGGAGGAGGAGTTCCGCCGGACGGCCGGGGTGGTCGACGGCGTCTCGCTCGTCGGCTCCGGCTCGCTCGCCGACCGGCTGTGGGCGTCGTACGCCATCACCGTGACCGGCCTCGACGTGCCCACGGTCTCCGGGGCCATCAACGCGGTCCAGCCGATGGCCCGGGCCCGCGTCACCGTCCGCGTCCCCCCGGCCGGCGACCCGAAGACCACGGTCAACGCCGTCGTCGACTTCCTGCGCCAGGTGGCGCCGTGGGGCGCGCAGGTGTCGTTCGGCGACTTCACCGTGGGGTCCGGCTTCCAGGCCGACTCCGGAGGCAAGGCCCGCGCCGCCCTCAACCGGGCCATGGAGCGCGCCTTCGGCCGCCCGCCCCGCGACGTCGGGGCCGGAGGCTCCATCCCGCTGGTCAACACGCTGCTCAAGCAGTTCCCGGCGGCGGAGATCCTGCTCTTCGGGGCGGAGGACGAGGAGGCGGCGGTGCACGCCCCGAACGAGCGGGTGGACCTGGAGGAGCTGCGCCGCGTCGCCACGGCCGAGGCCCTGTTCCTGGAGGAGCTCGGCTCCCCGTCTGCGCTGGGCGTCTGACCCCGGGGTTCCCCGACCGTGGCTCGTGGGGGGCTCCGCGCCCCCCACCCCCCTCGGCCACGGCGGTGTCGTCGTGCGGGACCGTGTCCGCCGGCAGGCGGGGCGGCGACCACGCCTCCGTGAGGACGTACCGGCTCGGCGTGAAACGAGTGGACCACGCGGGCGGTCTCGTACGAGACTGGCGCGCATGAGCGAGGATGCGGGTCTGGTGACGGCGGCGGCGCTGGGCGAGGCCGAAACGGTGCGGCGGCTGCTCCAGGGCGGCGCGCTCCCGGACGAGCCCGACGAGAACGGCAGCACCGCCCTCTACCGGGCCGCCGTGCAGGGCCACGCGGAGATCGTACGCGTGCTGCTGGAAGCCGGCGCCGACCCCGGCCGCGAGGGTGGGGACGACCACGAAGGGCTGCCGCTGTGCGCCGCCGCGGCCTGGGGGCACCTCGACGTCGTCGAGGCCCTGCTCGACGCCGGGGCCGACCCCGACCGGCGGGAGGACGTCGAGCGGACCGGGATGACGGCGCTGCACTGGGCGGCCGCGAACGAGCACCTCGCTGTCGTGCGCGCCCTCCTCGCCAGGGGCGCCGCACCCGACCTGGGCGACTCGGCCGGCCGCACCGCGCTGTCCCACGCCGCCGGACACGGCTCGACGGCCGTGGTCAGGGCGCTGCTCGACCACGGGGCAAGCCCCGCCCACCGCGACGGCCAGGGCCGGACCCCGGCCGACCACGCCCGCCCGTACGCCGGGCGCGACATCGAGGCGGAGCTCCTGGCGCAGGCCGGGGCGGGACCGGGACGCCGCGTCACGGTCCGCCACGAGCGGTCGGAGGGCGGCGACGTGCGGATCGTGGCGGAGGTACGCGACGAGACGGGCGCGCTCCGCTCCGAGCGCCGGCTCGGCACAGGCCATGCCGAGATCCTCCACCTGCTGGAGCCCCGAACGACCCCCGCCGACGAGTAGGCGCCGACCTTGTCGGACCGGCGGGCCGGCCAGCGCCCGGTCAGCCGAGCGTCGATCACACCGTGCGGCTCGACCGAGCCCCGTCGAGCCCCCATGAGATGATCTTGTGGGGGGTGATCTTGATGATCTCCCGTGAGAAGTACGGAACCGGCGGCTCGTGATCGGTCAGGGCCACCGCCGAGCCCCGGATCTCGATGCCGCGCACCACCCACGGGTCCACCGAGGCCAGGTCGTCCACGACGAGAGCCACAGTGCTGCCCTGCTGGACGTTCCTGAACTTCTTCGACACCCCCAGCGCGTGCCCGCCTATGGTGATCGTGCCCGAGGTGGCGTCCACGAAGAACCCCACGGGATTGTTCTGAACGTGACCGGCGGGAGAGACCGTGGCCAGGCGGGCAAGATGCTGTCCGGCCAGATAGTCGAGTTCCGCCTGTGTGAAGATCATGCGGCCAAGTATGAGACCTTGACACTGACGTCAGTCAATGCACCGGATGCGCGGTGGAAGGGTGGCGGGGTACGTTGCCGCGCATGGAAGACAACCGTGTTGACCCGCCGCTGGCCGCCGATGAGCGGGTCACTTTGAGCACGTTCCTCGACTGGCAGCGTGACACCCTGGCGCTCAAGTGCCAGGGCCTGACCGATGAGCAGTTGCGGCTGCCGGCCGTGGAGCCGTCCGGCATGTCGCTGCTCGGGCTGGTACGGCACCTGGCGCACGTGGAGCGGGCGTGGTTCCGGCACGTGCTCTGCGACGAGGACGTGCCGCTCCTGTGGGGCAAGGAGACCAACCGGGACGCCGACTTCGAGAACGTGGACGACACGTCCGCCGAGGAGGCGTTCGCGGTCTGGCGGGCCGAGGTCGAGCACGCGCGGGAGGTGTCGGCCGGGCTGCCCCTCGACGCCCTGGGCAAGCGGCTTCGCCACGGCGAGAGGTTCTCCCACCGCTGGATCCTCGTGCACATGATCGAGGAGTACGCCCGCCACAACGGCCACGCCGACCTGCTGCGCGAGCGGATCGACGGCACCACCGGGGAGTGAGGAACAGGTCGATCAGTGGTGGCCGTGACACTGGGCGGACTACACGGCGCGGAAGGCGTGCGGCTCCTCCACCCATCGCCAGGTCAGCCATGACGGCATCGTGCGGCGGCGCAGTGCCGTCCCGGCGGCGAAGGTGAGCCAGGCCGCCGCGATCGCCACCTGCGTCCCGAGCTCGGCGCGCGCCAGCCACAGTCCCGCCAGCGGTATCAGCGCCACCCAGGCGATGTGCCGGCGGCCGAGCCGGCGTGTTACAACGCGATACAGCGCGGTGCCGGCGAACATGGTCGCCAGGATGAACAGCCCTTGCCACGGCCCGGAGTAGCTCTGGTTGACCGCCAGCAGCAGGAGGATCGTGCCGGCGATGACCACCGCGCCCACCTGCCGTACCCGCCTGCCGCCGTACAACGTCGCGATCATAGTAGGAAACTTCTTCTACGGTTCTTTGATCACCGGATTACTGATGCCGCAGCATCAATCGGGGCGTCGCGATGAGTTTCCGGGCCGCGGCGGGTCCAACGAGGAGAAGCGTTCAGGAGGAGGGTGACATGGCGACGTTCGCGCTGATCCACGGTGGTGGCGGGAGTGGCCGCGACTGGCGGCTGGTCGTGCCGGAGCTGCGCCGCAGGGGGCACGAGGCGGTGGCGGTGGACCTGCCGGTCGAGGACGAGTCCGCGGGGCTCCGCGACTACGCCGACACGGTCGTGAAAGCGGTCGCCGGCTGCTCCGATCTGGTGGTGGTCGGCCATTCCTGGGGCGGGTTCGTCGCGCCCCTGGTCTGCGACCGGGTGCACGCGGAGTTGTTGGTGCTGGTGACGGCCATGATCCCGGCCCCGGGCGAGCGGCCGGCCGACTGGTGGCACAACACCGGCTGGCGGCAGGAGGACTGGGAGGGCGTGGACCTCTTCCTGCAGGACGTCGAGCCCGATCTGGCGGCGGAGATGATGGCCGGCTCCAGGCAGCACGCGGGCACGGCGGACACGGAGCCGTGGCCGCTGGACAGGTGGCCCGATGTGCCGACGCGGTTCCTGCTGTGCCGCGACGACCGGTTCTTCACGCCCGCGTTCATGCGGGAGGTCGTCCGGGCGCGGCTCGGCGTCACGCCCGACGAGCTCCCCGGCGGACACTGCCCCATGCTGGCCCGCCCGGCGGAGCTGGCGGACCGGCTGGTGGGCTACCTCGCCTGACCTCCGCACCCCCTACGGGGCGGCAGAAGCTAGCGGATCGGGAGGTCGTACGTGCGGCGGATGCTGCTGCCCAGCTTGCCGATGTCGGCGCCGTACACGTGCAGCGACACCCCCACCTCGCCGCTGGTGTTGCGGACGCGGTGGATGTCGCCGGGCGGCGCGAAGCCGCTGGCGTCGCCGGGAAGGTTGTCGGCGCGGCCGATCTCGACGAGGTGGTCGCCCATGTCGCGGTACAGCGTCTCGTGCTCGATGCCGCTGATCACGCCGAACGCGCACCAGGAGACGTGGTCGTGGACGACGGTCTCGGCGTCGGGCTGCCAGACCACGGCGGTGATGGAGAAGTCCTGCTGGGCGTGCAGGACGTGGGAGACGTAGCCGCCGGGCACGCCGGCGCGCTCCTCGGGCGTCAGGATGTCGGGGCCGGGCAGGCCGGCGCGCAGCAGTGCCGCGACCTCGTGGGCAGTGCCGCGCAGGAGGAGCCCGCGTGCGGTGATCCGTCCGATGCCGATGACCAGGTCGCTCAGGCCGGGCCGTTCGGTGATGGCCGTCATTTCCATGGTATCCCCCTAGGGAATGCAGATAATCCGCCTTCCCCTTCTACGGTGCTACAGACCGACCGATAGGTCCAACAGAAGTCTTCTGCGTGACCCATAGATATGATTGATGGATGTTGGATGTCGTACGGCTGCGCGTGCTCGACGCGGTGGCCCGCAAGGGCTCCTTGACGGCGGCGGCCCGGGAGCTGCACTACTCGCAGCCCTCGGTCAGCCACCACCTCGCGCGGCTGGAGGCCGAGACGGGCGCCCGGCTGATCCAGCGCGCCGGCCGGGGCATCCGGCTGACCGAGGCGGGCCGGCTGCTCGCCGCACGGGCGGCCGACATCCTCGCCCGGATCGACGCCACGGCCGAGGAGCTCGCGGCGCACGTCGGCCTCCGTTCCGGCCGGGTACGGCTGGCGGCGTTCCCGTCGGCGCTCGGCACGTTCGTCCCCGAGGCCGCGACGCGCCTCGCCCGCGACCATCCGGGGCTGAAGCTGCACCTGACCGAGACGGAGCCGCCCGAGGCGCTCAGGATGCTGCGCGCCGGGCGCGTCGACGTGGCGGTGGTCTTCCGTTACGACGACACCGCGCCCGAGGAGGCCGGGGTCACCATGATCCACCTGCTCGACGACCCCAGCCTGCTGGTCTCCACCGGCGAGCCCGGCGACCTGACCGCGTACGCGGACGCCGACTGGATCGCCGGCTGTGACCGGTGCCGCAGCCATCTGCTCGACATCTGCGCCAAGTCGGGGTTCGAGCCGCGGCTGTCGTTCACCAGCGACGACATCGTTGCCGTCCAGGCGCTCGTCGCGGCGGGCATGGGCGTGACCGTGCTGCCGGGGCTGGCCCTGCGCGCGCACCGCCACCCGGACGTCTCCGTGGCCGAGATCCCCGGCTCGACCAGGCACATCTACGCCGCCGTGTACGGCGAGCCGCCCCACCCGCCCGCCACCGAGGCCCTGCTGGGAGCCCTCCGCGCCGGCCTCTGAGAGTCCCGCCGGTCAGAACTCGAAACAGCGGGCGAAGGCGACGGAGAACGCCAGAACGCCACCGAGGAAGGCCGCCGCGACGACGCAGAGAAGGATCAGGACCGTCGCCACCGCCCCAGGCCGGTAGCGGAGGATGAGCGCTCCTCCGAGGAGGCCCGTACCGGCGACGTACGCGGTCACCACGAGGGGGAAGAGCCCGAAGCTGTCGCATCGGCCGAGGAAGAGTCCCAGTGCCAGGGCGACCAGGCCGAGACCGAGCACGCCCCAGAGCATCGGCGTCCTTCGTCCCACCGGCACTCCCTCCTCGCCGAGCCGCCCGACCGGCGGCTCACCTGCACGGCGCGGGACGAAAAGGCGTTGACCGCGTACCTACGATGATCATATGCCCGATATTGCGACGCTCGCCGTGTTCTGCACCGCCACCCTGGCGCTGCTCCTGGTGCCGGGTCCCGCGGTCCTGTTCATCGTCACGCGCAGCGTGTCCCAGGGCCGCTCGGCCGGCCTGGTGTCGGTCCTCGGCGTGCACGCGGGCTCGCTGGTCCACGTGGCCGCCGCCGCGCTCGGCGTCAGCGCGCTGCTGGCGGCCTCCGCCACGGCGTTCACCGTGGTCAAGTACGCGGGCGTCGCCTACCTGGTCTGGCTCGGCCTGCGCAAGCTGCTGCACCGCGCCAAGGACGGGGAGGCCGGGGCGGGCGTCGCGGCCGAGCCGCACAGCCGGCGGCGCATGTTCTGGGAGGGGTTCGTGGTCAACGTGCTGAACCCCAAGACCGCGATCTTCTTCCTGGCGTTCCTGCCCCAGTTCATCGACCGCGACGCGGGGCCGGTCGGGCCGCAGATCCTCGTGCTGGGCACACTGTGGATCACGCTCGGTCTGCTCAGCGACGGCGCGTACGCGCTGCTGTCGTCGGGGCTGGCGGGCCGGATGAAGCGGTCGGCCCGCGCCCGCCGGCGCCTCGACGTCGGCACCGGCCTCGTCTACCTGGGCCTGGCAGCCGTCCTCACCGGCGAGAAGGCCTAACCCGACGAGGCCGCCGCCTCCGCGGTCTCCCGCGCCCACCGGTAGTCGGCCTTGCCCGCCGGCGAGCGCACCATCTCCGCCACGAACGCGTACGTGCGCGGCACCTTGAAGCCCGACAGCCGCTCCCGGCAGTGCGCGTCCAGCTCGGCGGCGGTGACCTCGACGCCGGGGCGCGGCTCGACCACGGCCGCCACCCTGCTCCCCCACCGCTCGTCGGGCACGCCGGTGACCACCGCGTCGAAGACCGCCGGATGTCCCTTGAGCACGGCCTCCACCTCCTCGGGGAACACCTTCTCCCCGCCGGTGTTGACGCACTGCGAGCCCCGGCCGAGCACGTTGACCGTGCCGTCGGGGTCCACCGTGGCGAGGTCGCCGGTCAGCAGCCACCGCGTCCCGGCGTCGTCCGTGACGAACGTGCGGGCCGTCTTGTCCGGGTCGTTGTAGTAGCCGAACGCGATCCGCCCCGCCTTGGCCATGGTGCCGAGCTGTCCCGAGCCGGGCTCCACCGGCCGCAGCCGCTCGTCGAGCACCGCCAACCGCGCCGAGGCGTTCGGCCGGTAGCGCAGGCCCTTCTCCGGGGACGAGCCGGGCACGCCCGAGGCGGTGAAGCCGGACTCGGTCGAGCCGAAGTTGTCCAGGATCATGACGTTCGGCAGCAACTCCTGGAGCCGGTCGCGGACGGCGCCGCTGAGGATCGCCGAGGTGGAGCTGATCACGCCGAGCGACGACAGGTCATGGCCGCCGCGTTCGAGCTCCTCGGCGAGCGGCCTGGCCATCGCGTCGCCGGTGATGTTCATCGAGAACACCCTCTCGCGCTCGACCGCCCGCCACACCCCGGCCGCGTCGAACCTGCGCACGTACACGACGGTCGCGCCCATCCACCAGCCGATGAACGTGGCCATCTGCGCGGCCCCGTGCATGAGCGGCGCCGTGGCCATCATCACCAGGGGTCCTGACCCGGCGGCCCCGGCCACCACCTCCTGCGGCGTGGCGCGCGGCTCGCCGTACGGGTTGCCGCCGCCGAAGGCCATGAACATGTCCTCGACCCGCCACATGGCGCCCTTGGGCATGCCGGTCGTACCGCCGGTGTAGATGATGTAGACGTCCTGCCCGGAGCGCGGCGCGAAGCCCCGCTCCGCCTTGCCGCTCTCCAGCGCCATCCAGTACGGCACGGCGTCGGCGAGGACCGAGGGGCCGCCCACGGCGACGAGGTGGCGCAGCAGGGGCGCGTCCTTGACCACGGCCGCGACCCGGGAGTCGAACTCCACGTCGTAGAACAGGGCCCGGATGTCGGAGTCCCGGTACAGGTAGAGCAGCTCGGACTCCACGTACCGGTAGTTGACGTTGATCGGCACGGCCCGGATCTTCAGCACGGCCAGCAGCCCGGCGAGGTACTCGACGCCGTTGTAGAGGTGCAGGCCGACGTGCTGGCCGGGTTCGACGCCGCGCTCCAGCAGGAAGTGCGCCAGCCGGTTGGCCTCGGCGTCCAGCTCGGCGTAGGTGCGGCGCTCGTCCCCGCAGACGACGGCCACCCGGTCCCCGACGACGTCGGCGATGCCCTCGAACAGGTCGGCGTGGTTGAACTCCATCAGGGCCGCTCCCGTCCGACGATCCACATCGCGAAGAACTGGGCGCCGCCGCCGTAGGCGTGGCCGAGCGCCAGCCGGGCGCCGTCCACCTGGTGCTCGCCGGCCATGCCGCGCACCTGGAGCGCGGCCTCGGCGAACCTGATCAGGCCGGACGCGCCGATCGGGTTGCTGGACAGGACGCCGCCGGAGGCGTTCCACGGGATGTCGCCGTCGAGGGCGGTGGCGCCGGACTCGGTGAGCTTCCAGCCCTCGCCCTCGGCGGCGAATCCCAGGTTCTCCAGCCACATCGGCTCGTACCAGGAGAACGGCACGTACACCTCGGCCACGTCGATCTGCCGGCGCGGGTCGCCGACGCCGGCCTGCCGGTAGACGTCGGCGGCGCAGTCCTTGCCGCCCCGCGGGTTCACGGTGTCGCGGCCGGCCCGGAAGATCGGCTCCGAGCGCATCGCGGTGCCGTGGACCCAGGCGGGCGTGCCGGTGACCGCGGACTCCGAGGCCAGCACCATCGCGCAGGCGCCGTCGCTGGACGGGCACGTCTCCAGGTAGCGGATCGGCTCCCACAGCATGGGCGTCGACTCCACCATGGCCCGGTCGATGCCGGGGATCTTCAGGTGGGCGTACGGGTTCTTCAGCGCGTTGAGCCGGTCCTTGACCGCGACGAGCGTGCCGATGTGCTCCGGCGCGCCGGTCCTGCGCATGTACTCCCTGATGTGCGGGGCGAAGTAGCCGCCCGCGCCGACCACCAGCGACGCGTTGAACGGCAGGTGCGTCGACAGGGCCCAGGTGGCGTTGGACTCCGACTGCTTCTCGAAGGCCACCACCAGCACCCGGTCGTGGACGCCGCCCTGCACCAGGCTCGCGCCGACCAGCGCGGTGGAGCCGCCGACGCTGCCCGCGGTGTGGACGCGCATCATCGGCTTCCCGGCCGCGCCGAGCGCGTCGGCGAGGTACGCCTCGGGCATCATCACGCCCTCGAACAGATCGGGCGCCTTGCCGACGACGACGGCGTCGATGTCCTTGAACGTCAGGCCGGCGTCCTCCAGCGCCCGCAGCGCGGCCTCGCGCACCAGCCCGGCGATCGACACGTCCCGGCGCTTGGTCGTGTAGTGCGTCTGGCCGACGCCGATCACGGCACAGCGGTTTCCCATGTCAAGCCTCCAGGACCGTGACGAGGTTGTGCTGCAGGCAGGGGCCGCCGGCGGCGTGGCCGACCGTGCGCGACGCGGTGCCGTCGTGGATGCGCCCGGCCGCCTCGCCGATCCGGATGAGGCCGGCGGCCATGACGGGGTTGGCGGCCAGCGGGCCGCCGGACGGGTTGACCACCGTGCCGGCGGGCAGTTCCAGGGCCCGGCGCAGGATGATCTCCTCGTGGGCGAACTGGGTGTGCAGCTCGGCCACCTCGACGGGGCCCTTGCCGACCCCCGCGGCCCGTGCGGCGTCGGCGGCGGAGGCCGACCGGGTGAGGTCGCGCATACCCAGGTAGTGCGGCTCGATGCGATGCGCGATGCCCCTGATGTAGGCGGGACGGGAGCACAGGTCCGCGACGGCGTCGCCGGCCGCGAGCACCACCGCCGCCGCGCCGTCCGTGACGGGCGCGATGTCGCAGGTCCGCAGCGGCTCGACGGCCGTCTCACCGGGGATCTCCTCCGGCAGGTCCAGCGCGTACGGGTTGTCCCGGCCGGCGGCGCGGCTGCGCCGGACGATCGCGTCCAGCTCCGCCCGGTCCGCATCGACGGCGGCGGCCTGGAGCGCGGCGACGGACACCTGGTCGAGGCCGAGCGGCGCCAGGTAGTACGGGTCGAGCTGGAGCGTCATGATCGAGCGCAGGTCGCCGAGTGAGGACTTGCCGAAGCCGTACACCAGCGCGGTGTCGACGTCGCCGTGCTGGAGCCGCACCCACGCCTCGTACAGCGCCCAGGCGCCGTCCATCTCGACGTGGCTCTCGGAGATGGGCGGCCAGGCGCCGAGCGCGTCGAGCGCGGAGACGAACGAGAACGGCGCGCCCGCGAGGTAGTCGCAGCTCCCGGAGCAGGTGAAGCCGAACCTCCTGAGCCCGGTCCGCCCCTTCACCTCCTCGATCACCGGCAGGATCAGCTCGGGCTCCGACACGCCGGTGTCGTGGTCGGTGTGCCGGGTCTGGGCGAAGGCGACGATGGCCACGTCTCTCATGTCAGCTCCGCGTCTTCCTCGCCGGTGGGGGTGAACCACCGGACGTTCGCCATGGACAGCGTCCGCTCGCTCTCCGGGACCCATTCGGCGCGGACCCGCATGCCCTGGCGCACCTCGTGCGCGGGCACGCCGCCGACGAGCGCGATCATGGGGATGTCCGCCCCGTCGAGCAGGATGTACGCCGAGACGAACGGCACCTCGGGGGCCCGCGGGTCGGGCAGGTTGTTGATGGCGAACGTGGTGATGGTGCCGGTGTCGGGCAGCTCGACCCGCTCCTCGATGCGGCTGCCGCACTCGGGACAGGAGGCGCGGAACGGCACGTACACCTTCTCGCAGGTGGCGCACCGGCCGCCGAGGAAGACGCCGCGCCGGACGCCTTCGAGGAAGACCCGCAGCGCGCCGCCGGCCTGGATGCGGTACTCGGGGCGGACCGGCGAGACGATCCGGGACACCTCCGGTGCGAAGTGGGAGATGTCGGTGATGTGGCCGGTGCGCTCCGGCCGCCAGACCGGCCACACGCGGGTGCCGGGGGACAGCGCCTTGGGGTTGCCGGCGTCCACGGCGTGGACGAGCGCGGTGTCGGCGCCGTCCAGCCTGATCAGCGCCCAGGCGAACGGCCGGTCGAGCGGGTGCTCGGGCCGGGGCTCCTGGACCCAGGCCGCGGCCGTCACCGTGCCGGCCGGGCCCACCTCGACGTACTCGTCCGCGACGGCGTCGCCGGTCGCCGGGTCGTACTCCAGGGGCGGCACCAGCACCCGGCCCTCGGCGGTCCTGACCCCGACGATCCGGCCGGCGCGCAGCTCCGTGAGGAAGCGCCCGATCACCGGCCCCGTGGTCCGCGTGTACCCGCCGGGGAACTCCAGCACATGCCGGGCGACCAGCGGCTCGCTCGTCTCCACACGCCCTCCGCTCTGTGTTGTCGGATCTTGCTCGGATGACGCCCTCGGATGGCGCCCTCAGATGGCGCGGTCGCGCCCCTCCCAGTACGGCGCGCGGAGCTTGCGCTTCAGCAGCTTGCCGTTGGGCTCGCGGGGCATCTCCTCGATGAAGTCGATCGACCGGGGCCACTTCATCCGGGCCAGCCGCCCCTCCAGCGAGTCGAGGATCTCGGCGGCCAGCTCCGGCCCGGGCACGGCTCCGGGCGCGGGCTCGATGACGGCCTTGATCTGCTCGCCCCACTCCTCGTCCGGGATGCCGAAGACGGCCACGTCGGCCACCTTGGGGTGGATCATCAGCTCGTTCTCGATCTCGGCCGGGTAGATGTTGGCCCCGCCGGAGATGATCAGGTCGGACTTGCGGTCGCACAGGTACAGGTAGCCGTCGTCGTCGAGGTAGCCGATGTCGCCGACGGTGAAGTAGTCCTGGAGCCGGCTCTCCTCGGTCTTGGCCGGGTCGCCCTTGTACTCGAACCGGGCGCCGAGCATCTTCATGTAGATCGTGCCGGGGGTGCCGGTCGGCAGGGGCTGCCCGTCGTCGTCGACGATGAGCAGCTCGCTGATCGGCCACGCCTTGCCGACGGTGCCCGGGTGGGACTTCCAGCCCTCGGGTGTGGCCAGGGTGCCGCCGCCCTCGGTGGCCGCGTAGTACTCGTAGACGCAGTCGCCCCACCACGCGAACATGGCCTGCTTGACCGGGACCGGGCAGGGGGCGGCGGCGTGGATCATCCACTTCAGGGAGGACAGGTCGTAGCGGCGCCGGGTCTCCTCGGGCAGCGCGAGCAGCCGCTTGAAGTGGGTCGGGACCATGTGGGAGTTGGTGATCCGGTGGCGCTCGCAGAGCCGCAGCGTCTCCTCGGCGTCCCACTTGTCCATGTAGACGAGGGTGTGGCCCATGTGCAGGGCCGTGCCGCCGAACTGGGTGACGGCCGTGTGGTAGTTCGGTGAGGTGACCAGGTGCGCGTTCGGCCGGCCCGCCGTGATGCCGAACAGGCCGAGCAGGAACGTCATCATCTCGGCGGCGTCGTCGGGGTCGAGCCCGTTGAGCGGCCGCCGCACGCCCTTCGGCTTGCCGGTGGTGCCCGAGGTGTAGTGCATGGTGAGCCCGGCCGTGCGGCCGGCGGGCAGGGTGTCCGGCTGCCCCCCGATCAGGTCCGTCAGCGGCCGGAAGCCGGGGACGGCTTCCCCCTCGGGCAGGGCGAAGCGGCGCTCGGGTGCGATGGCCTCGGCGCCCCGGACGCCCTCGGCGGCGTAGCGGGTGTGCACGAAGAACGCCTTGGCCTCGCTGTCGGCCACGATGTAGGCGATCTCGGGGCCGGTCAGGTGCCAGTTGACGGGCGTGTAGTACCAGCCGGCCTGCAGCGCGGCCAGG
This sequence comes from Nonomuraea sp. NPDC005501, assembly GCF_040605905.1. Lineage (NCBI taxonomy): Bacteria > Bacillati > Actinomycetota > Actinomycetes > Streptosporangiales > Streptosporangiaceae > Nonomuraea > Nonomuraea sp. NPDC005501. The sequence goes on from NZ_JBEXDT010000083.1 coordinate 16,290, forward strand.
TAGAGGACCAGCCCGTCGGCGCCGTTGGGCACCAGGCCGCAGATGCCGTCGCCCGGCCGCAGGCCCAGCTCGCGCAGGCCGTGGACGAGGCGGTTGGCGCGGGCGAGCAGGTCGCCCGCGCGGTGCTCCGTGCCGTCGGGGTCGACGGCGGCGATCCAGCCGGGATCCGCCTGCGCCAGCCTCCAGAATCCGAGCGTGCCCATGGGTACTCCTCGTCAGTGGTCGAGGCGCCGGGTGCCCGGAGGATCGCCACAGGACTCCGGCCTGCCAGGCGGAAACGAGAACTTGTTCTCGTTTGCCAGGGCAGCGTAACCCGGCCGGAGAGAGCAGAGCAAGCGCTTGATCGTAGGACGACGCCGGCGGGCGGAGGCCGTCGTCGGACGGGCCGCGCCGGGGTAGGATCACTGCCTACCAAGCGCTTGATACAAGCATCCTGGAGGCGTCCGTGGAGCTCCTGCCGATCAGCACCCCGCACTGCCGTGTCGAACGCGACGGCCACGTCGTGGTCGTCACCATGAACCGCCCCGAGGCTCGCAACGCGCTCTCCTCGGACATGCTGGTCGGCCTCGCCTCCGCGTGGGCGTACGTGTCGGAGGAGACGGGGGTCCGCGTCGCGGTCCTGACCGGCGCCGAGGGCACGTTCTGCGCGGGCGCGGACCTCAAGGCGATGGGCACGCCGTCCACGGACCCCGACGTGCAGGCGCGCGCCGCGCGCATCCCCAACTTCCACTGGAAGGGCCTGCTGCGCGAGGAGCTGCCCACCAAGCCGATCGTCTGCGCCGTCGAGGGGTACGCGGTGGCCGGCGGGACCGAGCTGCTGGTGGGCACGGACCTGCGGATCGTCGCCGAGTCGGCCACGCTGGGGCTGTTCGAGGCCAAGCGGGCGCTGTTCCCCATGGGCGGCAGCGCGGTGCGGCTGCCGCGGCAGATCCCGTACTGCCACGCCATGGACCTGCTGCTCACGGGACGGGCGGTCACGGCCGCCGAGGCGCTGTCGATGGGCCTGGTCAACCGGGTGGTCCCGGACGGGCGGGCGCTGGAGACGGCCCTGGAGGTGGCGGCCGACGTCGCCGCCTCCGGCCCGCTCGCCGTCCAGGCCATCCTGCGCACGTACCGCGACACACTCGGCATGCCGGAGGCCGAGGCGCTGAAGGTGTCGGACGACCTGGGCTGGCCGGTGATCGGCTCCGCCGACGCCCGCGAGGGCACCCGAGCCTTCAAGGAGAAGCGCCCGGCCACCTACGAAGGCCGGTGAAACCGCGTAGCCCCATGTGCTACACCGAGCCTCCATGAAGTACACCGCCCTCAGCGCCGAGGAACTCATCGCCAAGCATCGCACGCTGCCACGTATCGACTACACCGCGATGCGACAGGAGGCGGATGAGTTCTTCGGCGGCGAGGATCGCCTGGAAGACGATCCTCGGGATGGCCGCGACGCCTGACCCTCACCCAAGTCGATGGCCTCGACGGGCTCGTGACCGTGGTGCCCGTGCGACCTTTCAGTCCCCGGTGATGCGGTCCAGCCGTTCCAGGGCCTCGCTGTACTCCTCCATCAGGGAGTACATGACGTCCCGGGTGGAGCGTACCTGGTTGGTCAGGCCGATGACCTGACCCGCGGGGAAGGTGGCCAGCTCCGAGGCGTCGGAGCGGCCGATCCGGCGCAGCGCGTCCGAGACCAGCATGAACTGCAGCGGCATCGGCAGCGTCCCCGGCGACTCCTGCGACTCCCAGGCGTCGGTCCACTCGTTCCGTAGCAGCCGGGCCGGCTTGCCCGTCCAGCTCCGCGAGCGGACCGTGTCGCGTGAGGTGGCCTGGAGGATGCGCTGCTTGGCCATCTCTGGCGTGTCGGCCTCCTCCACGGTCAGCCACAGCGAGCCGGTCCAGACGCCCTCGGCGCCCAGCGCCATGCCCGCGGCCATCTGACGGCCGTTGCCGATCCCGCCCGCGGCCAGCACCGGCACGTCCACCGCGTCCACGACCTGCGGGATCAGCACCATGGTGGAGATCTCGCCCGTGTGGCCGCCGGCCTCGGTGCCCTGCGCGACCACCACGTCCACGCCGACCTCGACCTGCTTGAGCGCGTGGCGCGGGGTGGAGGCGAGCGCGGCGACCTTGACGCCGTGGGAGTGGGCGAGCTCGACCACGTCGGCCGGGGGCGGGCCGAGGGCGTTGGCCAACAGGGCGATCGGGTGCCGCAGCGCGACCTCGACCTGCGGCCGGGCGGTGGCGTCGGTCCAGCCGAGCAGCACCTTGCCGGCCTCGGCGTCGGCCGACAGCGCCGGCACCCCGTGGGAGGACAGCAGGTTCTCCACGAACGACCGGTGGCCTTCGGGGATCATCGACTGGAGCCGGCCGACCAGCTCCTCGGCCGGGAAGTCGGCCCCCTCGTAGGAGGCCGGCATGACGACGTCCACCCCGTACGGCTTGCCGTCGACGTGATCGTCGATCCACTTGAGCTCCATCTCGAGCTCTTCGGGAGTGAAGTAGAGGGCGCCGAGGACGCCCATCCCGCCGGCGCGGCTGACCGCGGCGACGACGTCCCGGCAGTGGCTGAACGCGAAGATCGGCAGCTCGATTCCGAACATGTCCGTTACACGTGTCCGCATGGCCCCGACAATACGACCGCATAACGGTGAACTGCAACGCGTTCTACTCTAGAACCTTTTGTCGGTACCCGCCAGTAACATCTTATGAGAACGCGTTCTAGTAACGCGTCGTGACGGCCACCGGGGACGGCCGGTTCGGAGGCCGGATGACAAAAGGCCCGCGCCGGCGGCGCGGGCCTTTTCCGGGAGGCGGGTCAGGCGCCGGCCTCGGGAGCGCGGCGGCCGAGCAGGACGCCGGCTCCCACCAGCGCGACGCCCACGATGAGCAGCACCAGCGGGATGATGTTCCGCAGCAGGTTCATCTTCGACTTGCCGTCCTTGGCCTGCGCGACCAGGTCGCCCACCGTGCGGTCGGTCATCTTGACGTCCGCCACGAAGGCGGGCGATCGCTCGACGCCGTCCTGGGTCTTGAGCACCTCGTGCCGCTGCTGGTCCTGCCGGACCGGGCTGCCCGTGGTGGGCTCGACGTAGTACGTCACCTTGCCGTCGTACCAGCGGTCCACCTGCACCATCGCGGTCCCGGTCATGCCGAGCACGTTGGCGGGGGCGCTGCGGGTCTCGGTCTTGGTCGGCGGGACGGTCTGCTCGAAGACGTAGACGGGCAGGCCGTCGACGGTGTCCTCGCGGACGAACTGGGCGTCGAACGCCTTGCCCGCGGTGGAGTTGAAGGCCCGGTAGGTCTTCTTCTCCGTGTCGAACGGGAACTTGTAGATCTGGCCCTCCAGCGTCACCGGGGTCTTGCTGATGTTGACGCCGCAGCAGTTCATGCCCACGCCGGTGTACTTGTCGAAGGCGCTGCGCCGGTCGCTGATGACGATCTGCGGCCGGTGGTTGGTGACGTCGTTGACGACGGTGGCCTCGTCCCAGACGACCCGGTCGGAGTCGGCCTCCTTCACGTCGCCGCGCGTGGTGACGATGACGTCGAGGTCGGCCGTGAGCACCTTGAGGTCCTGGGTGGAGAAGTACTGGGCGCCCTTGGCCTCCAGCCGCGTGACGCCCCACTGGTTCGCCGGGGCGGAAATGATCTTACCCGCCGCCCAGAACTTCATGAGGGGCGCGAGGGCGATGAAGAAGGCACCGACCCCGATGAGGACGAGCGTGGAGATGCGACCCATCAAAGGCCTCCGCGATCCTAGAACCTGTTGTCGTCTTGCCGAAACATCCGGCATCAAAGTATGACAGTGAGTGACATACGTCACTGGCCGGTACGGAGCCGCAATCAAATTGATAGAAACAGGTTCTATCGTGGTTCTCCCTATGAAAGCGGCAAATATGCCCATGCGCGCTGACTTGGCGCGGTCCATCCGGCTCTTCCGGGCGTTCCGCACCGAGCAGGGCGACCAGCAGGGCTACTACACCACGCTCGCGGCCGACACGGCCGGGCTCCTGCTCCGGTACGTGGACCTGCGCGACCGGCTGGTGCTGGACGTGGGCGGCGGTCCGGGCTTCTTCGCCTCGGAGTTCCGCGGCCACGGCGCCCGCTGCGTCTGCGTGGACGTGGACGCCGGCGAGCTGGCCGGCCAGGGCGCGCCCAGCGGCGGCGTCCTCGGCAGCGCGCTCGACCTGCCGCTGCGCACCTCCTCGGTGGACGTCTGCTTCTCCTCCAACGTGCTGGAGCACGTGCCGGAGCCGTGGCGGATGGCCTCCGAGATGGTCAGGGTGACCCGGCCCGGCGGGCTGGTCTTCCTCGCCTACACCAACTGGCTCTCCCCGTGGGGCGGTCACGAGACCTCGCCCTGGCACTACCTGGGCGGCCACCGCGCCGCCCAGAAATATCAGGAAAAGTACGGCAAGCCGCCCAAAAACCACTTTGGCCGGAGCCTCTACCCCGTCTCCGTCGCCCACGGCCTGCGCTGGGCCCGCGGCGACCGGCGGGTCGAGCTCGTCGACGCGTTCCCCCGCTACCTGCCCTGGTGGTACCGCCCGATGCTCAAGGTCCCGATCGTCAGGGAGTTCGCCACGTGGAATCTGGTCCTGGTCCTGAGAAAGCGCCCGTAACGACACCCGCCGCCCGGAACGCCGGGGAGGCCCCTGCCGCCGCCGAGACCGCCGCCCCGGCGGGCGCGGAGGGACGGCCTCCGGGGCCGCCCGGAGAGCTGCGTGTGGCGCCGCTCGACGCCCCCGCCCGTCGCGACACCGCCCTCGACGGCATCCGCGCGCTGGCGGCCCTCGGCGTGTGGGTGCTGCACGTGGCCGGCAACACCGGCGTCATGTACCGCGACGGCATGTTCGCCTGGATGACGACCCGGCTGGGCATCGCGGTCCCGATCTTCTTCCTGCTGTCCGGCCTGCTCCTGTACCGGCCGTGGGCCCGCGCCGTGCTGGAGGACACGCCCGCGCCCGGCGCCGGCGGCTACCTGTGGCGGCGCGTGTTACGCGTCATGCCCGCGTACTGGGTGGTGACGACGCTCGCCCTGCTCGCCTGGAGCTCCCTGGACCTCGGCGGCTGGGCGAAGTGGCTGCTCCTGCTGCAGAACTACACCGAGCAGACCCGCGCCCCCGACGGCCTGTACCAGATGTGGACGATGCCGATCGAGATGGCCTTCTACCTGGTGCTGCCGGTCCTGGCCTGGCTGCTGCACCGCTGGGCGCGGCACGGCAACCGGCCCGTGCGGCTGCTCGGCGGCATCGCCGTGCTCCCGCTGGTGTCCTTCGGCAGCGCGGTGGCGGCCCACGTCTTCGACCAGCCGCAGCTCGCCCTGTGGCTGCCGCACCACCTCATCTACTTCGCCGCCGGCATGGCCATGGCCGTGCTCTCGGTGTGGATCAGGGAGAGCCGGGTCGTGGACGCGCTCGCGCCGCAGCTCCTCGTCCTCGCGCTGCTGCTGTACGTGGTGCTGAGCACCGAGGTGGCCGGCCCGCGCACGCTCGACCTGCCGAGCCTGTCGCAGTCGCTCTGGCGGATGACCCTGGAGACCGCGGTGGCCGTGCTGGTCGTCGCGCCGTTCGCGCTGGCGGCCCGGCGCGACTCACTCAGGCACCGCGTGCTCGGCAACCCGGTCACCGCGTACCTGGGCCGGATCTCCTACAGCTTCTTCCTCTGGCACGCGCCGGTCATCACCCTGTACTACAAGGTGACCGACACCCAGCCGTTCAGCGGCGACTTCGTCAAGGTGGGCATCCTGACGTTCGTCGGCTCACTCCTCGTGAGCGTGGCCAGCTACCACCTCATCGAGGAGCGGGCGCTCAAGCTGACCGGGCGCCGGTCAGCATCGGCTCCTCCGCCGGAAGCTCCGGCGGAGCGTCAGGCGGAGCCGGTTCGCTGACGAGCCGGCCGAACAGCACGCCCATGGCCGCGCAGGCCACGAGCTGCGGCACGTGGTCGGCGAGCAGGTCCACGTCGGCGCCGTAGTCGCGCAGCGCCATCGCCGCGGCCAGCGACGCCGTCGCCAGGGAGAGCAGCAGCGCCGCCGCCCAGTGCGGGGCCGTCCACCTCGGCAGCGCCCGCCGTGCCGGGGCCCAGAGGACCGCGACGACCGCGGCGAGGACCACGAGCATGCCGGCCCAGCCCGCCACCCAGGCGCCGAACGCCAGCCCCGCGGCGACGGCGTACGGCATGCGCCAGCCGGACAGCCGCGAGCGAGCGGCGGCGGCGGTCTCCAGCACGTGCTCGGGGCGCGGGCCGCGCATCACCAGGGCGAGCAGCGCGAGCGCGGCGATGCCGCCCAGGCCGAGCGCGAGCGCCAGCCAGTACGCCCGGTCGGGCCCGTACTCCAGGCGCACGGTCCCCGAGGTGCCGGCGGGCAGCTCCCACGCCTGCTTCCAGCCGTCGATGCGGACCGGCCGCAGCGTCTGGCCGTCGAGGCTCGCCCGCCAACCGGCGTTGTAGTTCTCGTTGACCACCAGGAAGGAGTCCTTGGGCGCCGTCACGCGCACCTCGCGCTCCGACTGCGTCCAGGTGCCGGGGGCCGCGGCACCCTCGACCGGGAGCGGCTGCTCGGGCAGCGAGCCGATCACCAGGTCGTCGACCGCGAACGGGTCCCAGCCGGCGGCCCGCACCCGGTTGTCGCCCGCCGACAGCGCCGCCCTCGCGCAGCCGGTGAAACGGAGGGGCCGCTGTTCGAGCAGGTCGGCGTAGGTGCCGGTGACGCGGGTCTGGATGACCTTGCCGTTGACCCGCAGCTCGGGGCCCTGGCCGCAGGGCAGCCGGAACGGGATGCCCTCGGGCCGGCTGGCCGGGGCGACGCCGGGGATGATCAGCTCGGTCACCTGGAGACGCCGCGACACGGGGAAGAAGCGCAGCTTGAGCTGGGTCGTGGTGAGCGGCTTGATCTTCAGGACGCCGCCCGCGTCCACGCGCCCGCTGCGGACCACGCCCTTGTCGCCGACGACGACCATGTCGAGCGGCTGTTTGTCGCCGCCGGGCCGGGCGACCTGGAGGCGGGAGATCGTGCGCTTCCCGTTCCAGCGCAGCGTGAGCGTGGGCTCGGCGTCGTTGGGCGAGGGCACCCACGTGGTCGCGGCGTCGGCGTCGAACGCGGACCTCGGCGCGACCACGGGGTCCTTGCTGACCTGCGAGGTGCCCTGGACGCGGGTGAGGTCGCCGCTGAGGCGGCTGTAGCGGTCGGCGAGCCCGGAGTCGCGCAGGACGGCGGTGCCCTGGACGGTGGCGGAGTGCTTGCGCTCGGCGGAGAAGGTGCGGTCGAACCCGGCGCCCTCCTCCCCCGGCCGGGCGAGCAGCGGGTTGCAGACCCACCGATCCCGGTTGCGCATGCACTCCGGGCGCGCGTCGAGCCCGCGGTCCATCACGTACGCGTCGCCGCTCTCGCCGGGCAGCCTGATCGTGCGGCCCGGCAGCACGCCGGGGATCGTCATCTCGGTGATGCCGACCCGCTGCACGAAGCTCCAGTCGCTGTCGTACGTCGCGAGGATCGTGATCCGCAGCCATGTCGTCGTCCCGGGCGGGGCGCGCAGCGTCTGCGGCTCGTTGGTCTGCCGCACGTCCTGGACGAGCCGGCCGCCCTCGGTCTCCACGGCCACCCGCCTGATCGACTGGCCGAGCAGCACGTTGTTGGTGAAGGTCACCTTGAGGCTCGGGATCTCGCGGGGCTGGGGCAGGTCGACGCGCAGCCACTCGCCCTGCGGCCGGTGCCAGCCGCCGCTCTCCCAGCCGGTCTCGTAGTCGCCGTCCATGGCCGCCCACGGGCCGCGGCCGGGGGTGCTCAGGCCGGAGATGGCGTCGGCGTCGGCCACCGAGGAGGAGGCGGTGATCGACGAGATGCCGTCGTACTCGGCGGTCGCGGTCTCCTCCAGCCAGCCCTCCTCCAGCAGGTCGAGCGCCCGTACGCCGGTGAAGTCGGCGCGCCGGTCGGCGGTCAGCGTGGGTGTCCAGTTCGTACGGATCTCGCCGAACTGCCGCTCGCGCAGCCGCAGCGCGTCGCTGACCACGGTCGGCACCTCGTACGTGCTCGCGTCGTCGTTCACCAGCACCGGGCCGGTGCCGAGCAGCCCGAGGTCGCCCATCGTGAGCAGCGAGTCGGGGCCGCCGCGCACGCGCACCGCGTCACCCGCGGACTCCACGCCGACCAGCTCGGAGCCGCCCGCCACCTCGTACAGCTCCAGGGCCGGCGAGGGCCAGTCGACGGAGTCGACCGCGTCGTCGGTGAAGCCGTCGCCCACCTCGCCGCCGAACGAGCGGATGCGGCTGATGCCGGGCGACTCGCGCAACGTCTCCTGGATGCGGGCCGGCCAGGCGCCCTGGAGGTTGGCGCGCATCAGGTCGTTGCGGACGAGCAGGTAGTGGACGCCGAGCCGGCGCAGCACCTCGGTGAGCCCGGCCGAGCCCGCTCCGGAGGTGAGGCGCTGGTCGATGACGTCCAGCAGCCGGGTCAGGCCGACCGAGCCGGCGGCCGTGACCTGCCGGGTGGTCCAGCGGGCCTTGAACAGCGGCTGCATGGGGTCGTCCACCGGCCGGCCCCACAGGTACTCGCCGAACTTGGCGCCGGGGACGACCAGGACGCCGTCGTCGCCCGCGTTCTCGTTGATCCAGGCCGCCGCCTGCCGCCAGTAGAGCGGCACCTCCTTGAACGCGCCGGGCATGGCGAGCCCCTGGTTGAAGACGGGCAGCACGAGCCCGGCCAGGGCGACCAGGGCGACCACGCGCACCGGCAGGCGGACGTTCGCCCGCGGGCGCGCGACCGGCGACGGACCGGGCACGGCCGACGGGGCGGCGGGTGCGGCGGGTGCCGCCGACGGGGCGGACGGGGCGACGGCGCGGGCGCGCTGGTGGCTGACGGCGAGCAGGTGGGCCAGGCCGAAGGCGATCGGCAGCCGCACCAGCGGGTCGAACTTGCGCAGGTTGCGCAGCGGCGCGAGCGGTCCGTCGAGCAGCCACCGCACCGGCTCGGCGACGATCGGCTCCAGCGCGCTCGTGTGCCCGGCGACCAGCGCGGTGACCCCGACCAGGAACAGCGTGACCACGAACCCCCTGGCGGGCAGGTCGCGCCGCACCAGGCCGGCCAGGCCGAGCGCGGCCAGCACGCCGGTGACGACGACCATCGCGGCCGAGGTGGCGATGGCGTAGCCGGGCGGCTGCTGGTCCACCCCGTTCACGGTCAGGAAGCGCACCCAGTCGGAGGTGCCGCGCAGCACGTTCGTCAGCGACGTGACCTGCGTCGTCGTGGAGGCCGTCTCGGTGTACGGCAGGAACGAGAACGCGTACCGGCCGACGAGCAGCAGCGGCGCCCACCAGAACAGCGTGGCCACGGTGACCGCGCCGGTCCACCAGCCGAGCATCCGCCAGCGCGGCACCGGCCGGGGCCGGGTCAGGATGTACACGACGGGGGCGACGAGCACGGCCAGCACGGCGACGGCGTTCACGCCGCCGCACAGCGCCACGGCCAGCCCGGACCTGATCGCGCCCCGGGCCCGCTGCCCCGTCTCCGACGCGGTGAGCAGCGGGATGAGGATCCACGGGAGCATCGCGGCGGGCAGCCACTCGATCGAGATCTCGCCGAGGATGGACAGCGCGCGGGGCGCGAGCGCGTAGGCCAGGGCGCCGGCGATCCGGGTGCCGGGCGTGCCGATGCCGAGCTGCCGGGACAGCCGCTCCACGCCGAGGAACGCCACGCTGAGCAGCAGCGTCAGCCAGAGCCGCTGCGTCACCCACGGCTCGACGCCCATGATCTTCCCGAGGGCGAAGAAGGGGCCCATCGGGAAGAGGTAGCCGGCGGCCTGGTTCTGGAGCTGGCCGAAGTGCTGGAGGTCCCACAGGTGGGCGGCGCGTTCCAGCCAGCCGAGGGGGTTGAGCGCCAGGTCGATCTTGGTGTCGCCGATGATGCTGCCGGGCCTGGTGGTGAACGACAGCACCGCGAAGCCGAGGCAGCAGAGCAGCAGCCACAGGCGGTGCCGGGCCGTGTCGCTCACCATCGCTCCTCCCCCAGGGGCGCAGGGGCGGTCCACAGGGGGACTGCCGCGGGGCTGCCGCGCATGAGCGCGGCCATGCGCTCGGCGCTGCTCTGCCAGGAGAACCGGTCGGCCCACGCACGGCACCGCGCCGCGTAGCCGTCGCTCCGGCCGCCGGCCAGCTCGTCGAGCGCGGCGGCGACGCCCTTGGCCAGACTTGTGCCCTCGGGCAGCAGCCAGCCGGTCTCGCCGTGCCGTACGGCGTCGCGCAGCCCGTCCACGTCGAAGGCGACCGTGGGGACGCCGAGCGCGGCGGCCTCCAGCACGCACAGCCCCCAGCCCTCCCCCTGGGAGGCGTTGACCTGGAGCCACGCCGAGGCGATGAGTCGTTCCTTGTCCGCTTCGGACAGGTATCCGTGCATGGTGACGCCCTCCGGCAGCCGGGCGCGCAGGCGCGCCTCCTCGGGGCCCCGGCCGACGAGGTCCACGGTCAGGCCGGGCCAGCGCTCCCTCAGCTCGGTCACCGCGTCGAGGAGCAGGTCCACGCGCTTGTGCGCGACGAGCCGGCCGACGCAGACGAGCCGGGGGGCGGCGCTCTTACGGATGTCCGCGGGCGTGCTGACGCTCACGCCGTTCGGGATGATCTGGATGGGCCCGGTCCAGCCGAGCCGCTCGCGCATGGCGTTCACCGTCGACGGCGACACGGCCACGCTCTGACGCCGGCGGTAGGTCCACCGGGAGACCGGGCCCTCCAGGAGGCGCCCGACCGCGGCGAGCCAGCGCGGCAGGTGGACGCCGAACTGCCGGTCGTGGACGTGGTGGACCACGCACAGCACGGTGGTGCGGCGGGGCAGCACCCACGGGGTGAAGAACGGGATGCCGTTCTGGCAGTCGAGCACCACGTCGAACCACGACCGGCGCGGCAGCAGCCAGGCCAGCACCCGGGGATAGACGGAGAACGGACCGCCCATGCGGACCAGCCGTACCCCGTCGATCTCCTCCCGGGCGGTCTGCCCGGGAGCGCGCGCGGTCACGAAGTGAACGCGGTGGCCCGCCGCCGCGAGGCGGCGGGCCATCTCCCACGCGTACGTCTCGGCGCCACCGGCGGCCGGGTGCCACGGATCCCGCCAGTTGACGACGGCGATGTTCACGGATATCCGACGGGGTCGAGCGGCGGCTCCCAGGCGGGCGCGGCGGAGGCGCGCGGCTCCAGGTGGAGCGTCAGCCAGATCCGGCCGAGCTCCAGCAGGATGCCGGCGCTGTGCCGGGCCGGTGAGAACCGCGAGCCCGGCATGTCGCGCCACTGGACGGGGATCTCCAGCACGGTCGCGCCCTTCTCCGCGCACCGGGCGAGCAGCTCGACGTCGAAGGCGAAGCCGGGCGTGCGCAGCCGCGGGGCGACCTCGCGGACGAGGGCGCCGTCGAAGAACTTGAAACCGCACTGGGTGTCGCTCACGCCGCGCACCAGCACCCTGGCCAGCGAGCGGAAGCCGACGGCGCCCAGCTCGCGGACCCGGCTGTGCCGGTTCTCCACGTCGGAGAAGGCGTGGGCGCGCGAGCCCACGACCACCCGCTCACCGGAGAGCAGCAGGCCGAACGCGACGTCGAGGGCGCGCAGGTCGGTGGCCATGTCCGCGTCGCAGAACCCCACGAACGGGGCGCGAGTCTGGAGCAGGCCGGCGCGGACGGCGGCCCCCTTGCCCGGGGTCGCGCACCGGGTCAGCCGGACCGGGACCTTCCCCCGCGGCCAGGTGCTGACGATCTCCGCGGTGGAGTCCGTGCTGTTGTTGTCGACCACGATGACAGCGGTCGGGAACGGCATACGGGCAAGCTTCGCGCACAGCTGCAGGAGCCCCCCGGGGAGTCGCCCTTCCTCGTTGTAGGCGGGAATGACGATCTCGAGCAGTGGTGGTCGGCTCGCCCGCTCGTCCCCTTGACGGGAGGGCGGCATGGCGGTGGTGTCTACCGGTCGCCGTAGTTGTAGAGCGGCTGGTTCACGGGCGTCGCGGTGGCGCCGGTGAAGGAGACCGTCGTGACGGTCGCGACGAGGGCGGCCACGGCGATGCCGATGATCGCTGCTAAGAGGATCTTGATCACTGGGGGGTTCCTCCTGGGGCGCGGCACTTGGGGGACCGTCACCAACCTAGAACCAATTCTTGCTACTCGGAAGTAGCTAAACGAAATCTTAATAAAGCCACTGATCAATGGGCCTATTCGGACGAACCTTGCGCAATCGGTCCACCGACACGGTACAGCCGCAGGTCGGAAGCGTCCACGAGCAGCTTCGCACCCCTCAGCCACCGGTCGAACCCGGCGCGCTCGGCCGGGGTTCCCGCGTCCACGACCACGTACCGAAACCCCGCCCGGAGCAGGTCTGGCGACGGCATTTCTAGTACGTGTTCTAGGTTTTTCGCCCGCTCGTCCTCGCTCGGGACGACCAGGTCGCCGACGCGCACGGTGTCGTTGGCGACCACCTCCCGCCCCCGGCCGCCGAAGAAGCGCTGCGCCGGGTCCAGCACCGCCCGCCCGCCGTTCCAGGCGAAGCGCCGGTACGACTCGAACGGCAGGACGAGCACGTCGCCCGGCTCGGGGTCGCGCCGGATCAGCTCGCGGGCGGCCGTCCAGCTCTCCGGGTACGGCACCGCGCGCAGCGCCCCGGTCGCGCCCCACGCCATCGTGGGCAGCACGGCCACCGGCACCAGGGCCAGGACCGCCACGGCCCACCGGCCGCCGCCGGCGAGCGCCCTGGCCGCGGCCGCGGCGGCCAGTCCCAGCCCGACGGCCTCCAGCAGCGCCAGCGGGGCGACGAACTGCTGGGCGTCCCGGAGCACCGCGAACCCGCCCCACAGGTGGACCAGCCAGGTGAGCGCCGCCCTGCCCGGGGCCGTCACGCCGAGGCACGCCACCCCGAACCCGGCCACGGCCGCCACCACCAGCCCCCATCGCCACCCGAGGCCGCCCGCAGGCCCGGCGCCCGAGGCGGCCCGCCCGCACCGGGCGAAGCCGGCGAGCGCGGCGAACCCCGCGATGCCGGCCAGGGACAGCAGCAGGCGGGCCAGCGCACCGAGCGGCGTGCCGTACCCGGCGGGCACCGCGTGCGCGTTCCAGATCCCACCCAGCGACAGCAGGCTCCCCACGGCGCCGAACGGCCCGTCCGCCCGCGCCGCGAACGCCTCCACCCCGACCCCGTCCCCGGTCACCCCCGCGGGCCGCAGCAGCGCCGGCACCAGCCACGGCAGGCTGAACACCACGAGCACGACGGCCACCGGCACCACCCGCCGCCACCGCCCGGCCGTCACCGAGCGGTCCGGGCGACCGATCAGCAGCGCCACGGGAAGGGCGGTCAGCGCGGTCACCGTCATGGCGGCGAACCCGCCCACCGCCGCGGGCAGCATCGCCACCGCCGGCCGCCACGCGGAACCCCTCCGGGCGGGCTCCCGGGTCACGGCGCCCACCACCCACGGCAGCCCGGCGTACCCGAGCAGCAGCGCCCACTGCCCCATCAGCAGCCGCTCGGCCACGTACGGGTTCCACACGTAGAACGCCCCCGCCACCAGCCGGGGCCCGAGCCCGTCCGACGGCACCAGCCGCGCCGCGCCCGAGCAGCCGAGCACGAAGATGCCCAGCAGGACGGCCTTCTGCACCAGCTCCCCCGGCAGCGCCGCCGACAGGGCCGTGACGACCGCGTCGCTCGGCACCACCCGCGGCGCGCCCCCCGACAGCCCGAACGTGAAGCGCGAGAACTCCGGGTCCGGCACGAACACCATGTCCTGCACCAGCACGAACCCCCACCCCAGAGCGGGCCCGAGCGCGAGGCAGCCCAGCGCGAGGCCGAGCAGGGCGGCGGCCGGGGTCCGGGGCATTCCGCTATGACATCACAACCACACAACGGGCATTCCGCCTGAATCCGCTCCTGGATACGCTTCGCCAGACCGGGGGGACCGGGGGACCGGGAGGACTGGGTGACCAGCGAGTCGGGGGCGGCGGCCCGTACGAGCCCGCCCAGAGATGGGCTGCCCAGTGGTGGGCTGCACGGTGATGGACAGCACGGTGACGGGCGGCACGGTGACGGGCGGCACGGCGACATCGTGCTGGCCGCGGCCATCGCCCTGATCGCCGTCCAGCTCGTCTGGAGGTTCGACTTCGTCCGCCGGACGTACTTCCGCCAGGACGACTTCACCTTCATCGCCCGCGGTCTGGAGCACGACCTGACGTGGGACTACCTCATGCGGGTCGACTACGGGCACCTGGTGCCGGGGCCGTTCGCGATCCACTGGGCGATGGGCCGGCTCGGCGTCTACAACGAGGTGCTGGCCCACGCCGTCACGATGGGCCTGCTGGCCGCCGCCGGGTTCGCGCTGCTGCGGCTGCTGCGGCTGCTGTTCGGGACCCGGCCGGCGATCCTGGTGCCGCTCGGGTTCTACCTGCTGACGCCGCTGACCGTCTCGTCGCTGTCGTGGTGGGCCGTGGTCGTCGAGACGCTGCCGTTCCAGGTGGCGCTGGCGATGGCGCTGGGCTCCCAGGTCCGCTACGCCAGGACCGGGCGGTTCCGGCACGCGGTGGCCGTGGCGGGCTGGGCGGTGCTCGCCATGGTGTTCTTCGTCAAGGCGCCGTTCATCCTCGTGCTGGCGTTCGTGCTGACGATCGGCTGGTTCCCGCGGGCCCGGCGGCGCGCCGCCTGGCTGCTCTACCTCGCCGTCGTCGCCGGGTACGCGGCGGTGTTCTTCCGGCAGCTGTTCACCTCGGTGCAGCTCACCAACGACACGATCCGGCCGGCGCTCCCCGACCCGGCCGTGGCCGTGAGCTTCGCGTGGAAGCTGCTCACCGGCTCCCTGGTGCCGGGGGCGCTGGGCGGGCCGTGGCAGTGGTACCCGATCAGCGAGGACTACGCCATCGCCGCCGCCCCGCGGCCGCTCATGTGGGCCGCCCTCGGCGTCGCGCTCCTGGCCGTGGGCGTGTCGTTGTGGCACCGCAGGCGGGCCTGGCTGGCGTGGCTGACGCTGCTCGGCTACTTCGCGCTGGCCGACGTGGTCCCCGTCATGATCGGGCGGGTCGTGCAGCTCGGCCCCGACCTCGGCGGGCAGGAGCTGAGGTACGTCTCCTCCACCGCGATGGTGCTGGCCGTCGTGATCGGCCTCGCCTTCGTCCCGGTACGGGGCGAGGAGGATCCCTGGCGGCGCCCCGCCCCCGGGCCCCGGCGGCTGCCGCGCCTGCGCGCCGGGCTCCGGTACGTCTGGGTCCCGGTGGCCGCCGCGTTCGCCGCCGGCTCGGTCTGGTCGGCCGCCGGGTACGCGCGGATGCCGCTCGGCGAGCACGTCAGGAGCTATGTCGAGACGGGCCGGACGGCCCTCGCGCGGGCCCCGCACGGCGCGGTCGTCCTCGACACGCACGTGCCCGCCAAGGTCGTGCTCCCGCTGTTCTTCCGCGACTACGCGCTGACCTCCCGGGTGCTCGGCCCGATCGCGCCGAACCCGGTGACCTGGACGCGGACCCTGACCGGGCCGGTGCCCAACCCGCTGGCCTTCGACGACGCCGGCCGGCTGCGCCCGGTCGAGATCCAGGGCATGACCATCCCCCAGCGCGGCGGCTGCACCCCGGTGTCGGGGCGGGAAAGACGCTTCGAGCTGCCCGCTTCCCTGCCGGACGGCGAATGGACCGTCCAGGTCGGCTACCTCAACCCCGTGCCGGCCACGATCGCGGTGCGGCTCGGCGGAGCCGTCACGACGGTCCCGGCGGGCAAGGACTTCGGCTGGACGTTCGCCACGGTCAAGGGCGGGGGCACCGACCTGGCCGTCCGCGCGCTCGACGGCCGTACGGTCTGCGTGGGCGAGATCAAGGTCGGCGTGCCGCGCCCCGCCGCGAACGGCACCCCGACCCCGCTCCAGCCCGTCAGCCCGTGAACCCCCGTAGGGGGCCGGTCGGCGGCCGGCCCCCACCTCTACGCGGCCCCCGCGGTCAGTGGCCGGGCTCGGGGTCCCGGGGCAGGCCGAGCATGCGCTCGCCGATGATGTTGAGCTGCACCTCCGTCGTCCCGCCGTAGATCGTCATGGCGCGCGTGGCGAGCACCGCCCGGTTCCAGTAGCCCGCGTCGCCGAGCGTCATGTCGGCCGCCACCACCGCCGCCGAGCCCAGCAGCGAGACCGCGGTCTCCGACACGTGCTGGGCGTGGGAGGTGGACAGCAGCTTGCGCACCGACGCGTCCGCGCCCGGCTCGGAGCCGGCGAGCTGCTTGAGCGTCACGCGCAGCGACAGCGCGTTGATCGAGTGCCCCTCGCAGATCACCTCGGCCACCTGGTGCGCCTCGACCGGGGTGAGCTCTCGGCCGAGCCGGCCGGCCAGCCCGACGAGGTCGGGCACGGACGCGCCGGTGCCGCCCGAGCCGGAGGAGAGCGAGACGCGCTCGTTGGACAGCGTGTTGCGCGCCACCCGCCAGCCGTCGCCCACCTCACCGACCACCAGGTCGTCGGGCACGAACACGTCGTCGAGGAACACCTCGTTGAACAGGTTCTCGCCGGTCATCTCGGTCAGCGGCCGGACCGTCACGCCGGGCGCCTTCATGTCGACCAGGAAGTACGTGATGCCCTCGTGCTTGGAGCCGGCGGAGGAGTTGCGGGCGATGCAGATGCCCCACTCGGCGACGTGCGCGACGGAGGTCCAGATCTTCTGGCCGTTGAGCCGCCAGCCGCCTTCGACCTTCTCCGCCTTCATCTGCAGCGAGGCCAGGTCGGAGCCGGCCCCCGGCTCGGAGAAGAGCTGGCACCAGATCGTCTCGCCGCTGAGCGTCCTGGGCAGGAAGCGCTCCTGCTGCTCCTGCGTGCCGTACGAGACGATCGACGGCACCACCCACGCACCGATGATCATGGCGGGGAGCCGCACCCGGGCGGCCTTCAGCTCCTGGGCGATCAGCACCTGCTCCAGCGGCGAGGCCGCGCGGCCCCACGGCTTGGGCAGGTGCGGCATGACGAACCCGCGCTCGGCCAGCGCCCGCCTCTGCTCCACGCCCTCCAGCGCCTTGATCTCGGCGATCTCGGCGCGGATCGACTCGCGCAGCCGCTCGGCGCCCTCCGGCAGGTCGATCTCCATCTCCCGGGACACGCCGCCCATGGCCAGCTCCGTGACCGTGGCCGCCCAGCCGGCCGACGCGCCGAGCAGGGCGCGCAGCGTCAGGGCACGCCGGTAGTACAGGTGGGCCTCGTGCTCGAAGGTGTAGCCGATGCCGCCGAACGTCTGGATCGCGTCCTGCGCGCACCGCACGGCCGCGTCGGGCGCCATCACACCGGCGATCGCGGCGGCGTACTCGAGCTCGCCGCCCTCGGCGCGGGTGGCGTCCCAGACCGTCGCGCGGGCCTGCTCCAGCGCCACGAGCATCCGCGACAGCTTGTGCTTGATGCCCTGGAACTGGCCGATCGGGCGGCCGAACTGCACGCGTACCTTGGCGTAGTCGGAGGCGGCGCGCACGCACCAGGCGGCCAGGCCCGCGGCCTCGGCCCCGAGCAGGACGGCGGCCAGGTTGCGCACGTCGAGCCCCTGCACGCCCTCCAGCACCCGGGCGGCGGGCACGGACGCGTCCGCCACCTCCACCTTGGCCGACGACCTGGTCAGGTCCAGGGACTTGAGCGAGGTGACGGTCGCGTCCGAGGCGTCGAGCGCGATCCACACCTCGCCGCCGTCGGTGGACACGGGCAGGATCAGCACGTCCGCGGACGCCCCGCCGAGCACCGGCTCGACGGAGCCGGACACGACCAGCGACCCGTCGGCGGCCCGCGTCCCCGTCAGCCGGCCGCCTGTCCCCCCGACCGCCGCGCCTCCCGTGAGCGCCACCGCGCCCGTGCGGGTGCCGTCGGCCAGGCCGGTGAGCAGGTCGTGCCGCTTGGAGGCGTGGACGACCGCGCTCGCGAGCACGGTCGGCACGTACGGTCCGGGCGCCATCCGCTCGGCCAGCGCCTCGACGGCGACCGCGGCCTCCAGCAGCCCGTAGCCGGAGCCGCCGGCCTCCTCGGGCAGGTGCAGCCCCAGCAGGCCCTGCTCGGCGAGCCCCGACCAGAACGGGGGACGCTCATCCGTCGCGGATCGCAGCAGCTCGGCGGGGATGTTCCGCTCCGCCCAGCCGCTCACCGACTCCCGGAGCGCCTCATGCTCCTCGTTCAACCCGATCGCCATCGCTCATCCTCCAGCCGAGGTCCCGGTCATGCCAGAACCATATTCTAGAGGATGCTTCTGGCCTAGATGGGGGCGATCCGGTCGGCGATCGTGTTGAGGTCACGCCAGCGGCTCTTGCCGCTCTCGGGGACGGAGGCGAACAGCATCGCGGGCTTCGCCCGGCCCGTGTCCACGACCGAGACGAGGCCCTGCGCCACGCGCCGCCCGCCGTCCGCGTCGTACGCCACCCTGAAGGCCAGCGTCCACCCCTTGCCCAGGGGCGTACGCTCCGAGCCCGTCCAGGTGAGCGTGGCCCCGGCCGGGTACTGCGTGCCCAGCGCCCACGTCGCGGCACGCGCGGCGAGCTTGCGGTAGTCGGAGTCCTTCACCGGGCGGGCCGCCGGGGTGGCGCCCGGCAGCGGCGCCGAGCCGATCAGGGCGCCCGGGACGGCCGCCTTGCCGGCACGCTGAGCCACCGAGAACGGCGCCGACGTCGCGCTCTTCCACGGCAGGCCGAGCCGGGGGTACGACAGGCCCGCCTTCGGGTCGCTGACCAGGCCGATGACGACGCTGGCCGTGCCCGGCAGCACGGCGTACTCCTTGGCGGCGGGCACGGGCGGCAGCGCTACACCGGTGGCCGACGGCGTGGACGACGGCGCGGCCGACTGGGCGAGCGTGGCGGCGGGCTCCTTCGCGGCTCCGGCGGGCGGGGGCGCGATCGAGCCTCCCTGCGGCAGGCTCTGATCCTTGGGCACGTCACCCGAGAAGACGGCGAAGATCAACAGCACGGCCACCACCGTGGCGATGATCGCGCCGACGAGGTACACGACCCGGATGGGGATGTCGCCGATGCGGCTCATCAGCCCGGACCCGGGCGGCGGGGGCGGCACGACCGGGGGCATGGGGTACTGCTGCGACGCGGGGCCCGGCCCGTGCCCCAGCCGCGTCGCGGCCCCGGCACCCGCCTGCGCCCCGGAACCGTTCCCGGCCGGTGAATCCGCGTGCGGCCCGGACGGCGGGACGGCTTGGGGCCCCGACTCGCGCCCGGGACGGGCACCGTACGGCGGGGTGGTCCGCGGCCCGGACCAGGGCGTGGTCTGCAGCCCGGACTCCGGCGCGGCCTGTGGTCCGGACTGCGGCGTGGCCTGTGGTCCGGACTGCGGCGTGGCCTTCGGGGCGGACTGCGGCGTGGCGGGAGGCTCGGAGGGCTGAGGGCCGGACGGCTGAGGGCCGGACGGCGGACCTGGTCGGGGCCGGGCGTGCGGCGGCGAGCCCTGCGGTGAACGCGACGGCGACCCCGCGGGGCCGCCGGAGGGCTGAGGGCCGGAGGGCCGGGAACCGGGCGGCCGGGGGATCACGACCGTCTCGTCCGCGGGCACGACGATCTTCCGGAACGGGGTCGTGGGAGCATCGTGATTGGGCTGCTGGTCACCGACGTCCGCCATGACCTTGAGGTTACGTCACTTCAGACCGGGATATTTCCGCCATGTCCTGGCCAGAATTTTGTTCTGGAACCCCTGGTCCCCACCCCCGCACCCCGCCGTATCCTCAAACCCCTGCACACCCGCGCCGACCAGGACAAATGGCGAAAAAACGTATCTTTCACCGGTGGCAGGGAAGGTACCACCCCATGAGGAAGATCGTCGCGGGATTCGTCATGACCGTCCTGCTGACCGGCTGCTCGGCGATCCAGTCCGCCACGACCACCGGCTCTTCGACGTCCGGTGCCTCAGCCTCCGGCGCCCCGGCCACCTCGACGGCCGGCTCCCCGGCCGGCACGGCCACCGCGCCCGCCAGCCCGCCCGCCAGCCCGCCCGCGAGTCCCCCCGTCGTCCCCACGTCGCCCCAGTCCCTGGAGACGGCCTACGAGCAGGTCATCAAGGAGGTCCTCCCGTCGATCGTGCAGATCACCACCAAGGTGGGCCTCGGCTCCGGGATCGTGTACGACTCCGCGGGGCACATCATCACCAACGCGCACGTGGTCGGCGAGGCCACGCAGATGCAGGTGACCCTGGCCACCGGCGGCGCCGGCCGGTCCGCCCGGCTGGTCAGGTCGTTCCCCGCCGGCGACCTCGCGGTGATCAAGGTGGACGACCCCAGAGGGCTGAGGCCGGCCCGGTTCGGCGACTCCGCCAGGCTGCGGGTCGGCCAGCTCGTGCTCGCCATGGGCAACCCGCTGGGCCTGTCGGGCAGCGTGACCGACGGCATCGTCTCGGCGCTCGGCCGCACGGTCAGCGAGCCGCAGGATCCCGGCTCCCCCGGCGCGACGATCGCCAACGCCATCCAGACCTCGGCCTCCATCAACCCCGGCAACAGCGGCGGCGCCCTGGTGGACCTGTCCGGCCAGGTCATCGGCATCCCGACCCTCGCCGCGACGGACCCGAACCTGGGCGGCGGCGCGGCCCCCGGCATCGGCTTCGCCATCCCGAGCAACACCGCCACGGACATCGCCGCGCAGATCGTCCGCGACGGCAAGGTCACCGACACGCACCGCGCCGCCCTCGGTATCAGGGGCAGCACGGTCGTCGGCGACAACGGCCAGACGACGGGGGTCGAGGTGGTCGGCGTCGAGCCGGGCAGCGGCGCCGAGAAGGCGGGCATCCGGCCCGGCGACGTGATCGTCTCCGTCAACGGCACCGAGACGCCCACGATGTCCGCCCTGTCCGAGATCCTGACGACCCTCAAGCCGGGCGACCAGGTCAAGGTCGGCCTCATCCGCGCGGACGGCACGCGGACCACGGTCACGGCGACCCTGGGCCAGCTGCCAGGCGACTGACCGGGCGTCCATCCCGCGGCTCACTGACGGGCGTCGAAGACGATCTCCACCCGGCGGTTCTTGGCCCGGTTGCGCTCCACCGGCTTGCCGTCGACGAGGTTGGGCATCCTGGGCCGGGTCTCGCCGTACCCCTGCGCCTGGAGCGTGACGCCGGCGTCGGCGAGCAGCCCGCGCAGGCCCCGCTCGACGGCCTGGGCGCGCCGCTGGGAGAGGCGCAGGTTGTAGGAGTCGGAGCCCTGATCGTCCGTGTGCCCCTGCACCTTGACGACGCCGCCCGCCCCTTCGGTCCTGACCTTCTCCGCGACGCCCTGGAGCCGCTTCCTGGCGGCGCCGCTCAAGGCCCACTTGTCCACGGCGAACAGCACGTCGCTGGTGAGCGCGACCGTGACCTGGGCGCCCTGCTTCGTCTCGCTCTGGGTGCCGTCGAGCGACTCGACCTCGCCGACGATGTCCTCGACGGGCAGCACGAGGTCCTCCACGACCGCGTTCACGTCCGACGGGACGGGCGGGGTGGTCGGACCGGCCGGCGGGTTCGCCGGCACCAGCAGCCCGGCGGCGACGCCCAGGGCGGCGACGCTAAGAGATCGGAACATCGGTGAGCACGCCGATCATCGGCATCTCCACGTTGACCTGCGTGACGTCCGCGGGCGGGGCCGCGAAGACGGCGTAGAGCGAGCTCGTCTGGCCCCCCTCCAGGAACTGGCCCTGGGTACGGGAGCAGACGCACTCGCTGTCGGCGGTCGCGCCGTTGCGGGCCACGCGGTAGCGCTTGGCGTTGACCGGGTCGATCAGGGAGACGGCCGACACCGAGTAGTCCAGCGTCCCGGTGCTCATGCCGTTGTGCAGGTTGACCTTGCCGTCGAGGGCGGTGACGGTCCAGTTGAGGGTGACGGTCCTGCCCTGCCGCTTCAGGCCGGTGATGTCGACCCGCGCCTTGCCGTTCTGGCCGGCGCTCGAGGTGCTCGCCTCCCGGCTCGCGATCGCCTCGGTGGCCGCGGCTGCCTTGGTCGCCTCGGTCTGCTGGGGCGCCGGGGCGGCGGTCGTGGTCTCGGCGCGGGCCGCGGTCTGCTGGGCCTGCCCGTCCCCGGCGCCGCCGGCCTGCCGGCCTGGAAGCACTCCGCAGCCGGCCAGCGCGACGGCCGCCACGGCCAACGCGATCGTCTTGCGCATGATCCTGGATCACCTTTCGAGAACGTCGCCGGAGTCCGCATCGGAAGCCGGGTCACTCCCCCGACAGACTCCCACAACCAGAACAAATGCCTCAACTTTCACCCTTGTCACAGGTCAGCGCTCGTCAAGAGCCTCGCAACCGGCACGTCCCAATAATCAAGGGCCAACCAGGCGAATCCCCACACTCGGCCGCCAGACGAGGACACGACCATGCGACGCCTACCCAGCGTGATCACACCCGCACTCGCCGGCCTGCTCATCGCCGGCCTCACGGCCACCGCCCAGCCCGCGCGGGCCGCGGAGGCGGCACCGGCGCCCGGCCGGCCCGCCGCGCTCGGCGTCTTCTACGGCCAGCGGCTGTCGTGGATCGCCTGCGGCGGCGGCTACCAGTGCGCCAAGCTGAAGGTGCCGCTGGACTACGCCAAGCCGGGCGGCGACCGGATCGACATCGCGGTGATCCGCCTGCCCGCCACCGGCCGGCGGGCCGGGGCGGTCGTCGTCAACCCGGGCGGTCCCGGCGAGTCGGGCGTCCAGGCGGCCAGGCAGGCCGACGCGTTCCTCTCCCCCGCCGTCCGCGCCCGGTTCGACCTGGTCGGGTTCGACCCCCGGGGCGTGGGCGCCTCCACCGCGGTGCGCTGCTTCACCGACGCCCAGCTCGACGGCTACTACGCCATCGACAGGTCGCCGGACACCGCCTTCGAGGTCAAGAACCTCGACCTGGCGCAGAAGCAGTTCGCCCAGGCGTGTCAGGCCCGCTCCGGCAAGCTGCTGCCCCACCTGGCCACCACGGACGCGGCCCGCGACATGGACGTGCTGCGCTCCGCCCTCGGCGAGTCCCGCCTGACGTACGTGGGCTACTCGTACGGCACCTTCCTCGGCGCCACGTACGCCGACCTGTTCCCCGGGAAGGTGCGGGCGCTGGTGCTCGACGGCGCCATGGACCCCACGCGGACCGGCGACGAGCTCGGCACCGGGCAGTCCGGCGGCTTCGACGTGGCCTTCGAGTCGTTCCTGCGCGACTGCTTCAAGGCCAAGGACTGCCCGTTCCCGACGCACCGGCTGGGCGCGGCGAACAAGAAGGTCGAAGCCCTGCTGACGCGGGTGGACAGGGCTCCGCTGCGCAACGTGTACGACGGCCGGCAGGTCAGCCAGGCGATCGCGGTGACGGGCGTCCTGTCGGCCCTCTACAGCGAGTCCGCCTGGCCCATGCTGCGGCAGGCGCTGGCCGACGCGTTCCAGGGGGACGGGACGCGGCTGCTGCTGCTCGCGGACCTCTACAACGAGCGCCGGGCGGACGGCACGTACACCAACAGCTTCGCCGCCCACGAGGCCATCGACTGCCTGGACCACCCGCCCACCCGCGAGGCCACGGCCAGGACCGGGACGACGCCGTGCGACTACTGGCCGGTCAGGCGGAAGAGGTCGATCCGGCCGCTGCGGGCCGACGGCGCCCCGCCCATCCTGGTGATCGGCACGCTGCGCGACCCCGCCACGCCGTACAAGTGGGCGCAGGCGCTGGCCTCGCAGCTCTCGTCGGGTGTGCTGCTGACCTTCGACGGCGACGGGCACACCGCCTACCGCAAGGGCTCAGCCTGCGTGGACCGGCTCGTGGACCGGTACCTGACGACACTGGCCGCCCCCGCGAACGGCACGAACTGCCCGAAGGTCAAGCCCGTCCGGGCGTCCGGCCGATAGCCCCGTCCGTTCAGCCCTCGATCGCGTACGCGACCGCCCGGTCCAGTCCCATCCGCTCGCCGCTGTGGAACGCCGCCGTGTAGGCCCGCGCCCCCAGCGCCTCGCGCGCCCGTGCCACGCAGTGCTCGTGGTCGCGCATGTGCGGCCAGAGCCGGGACGGCGAGGCTCCCATCGCCTGCCAGAGCGCGTTCGCCACCCCCAGCATGCGGGCGGCGCGCTCGTGGCGGCCCTGCGCCCCGGCGATCCAGGCCAGGACCTCGACGCACTCCGCGAGCCCCCACCTGTCGCTGATGGCCCGCCTGACGGCCACCGCCTCCCGCAGCGTCTCCTCGGCCCGCTGCGGGTGGCCCCGGTGCCAGGCGGTGATGCCGACGGCGAACAGCGCGTACCCGCGCGAGGGCTCCGCGCGCCGCTTCACGCACAGCGTCAGGAACTCCTGGGCCAGGTCCCCGGCCCGTTCGGGATCCTCGCCCGCACTGAACGAGACGTCGTAGAACAGGTTGATGGCCAGGGCGCTGAGGTCGCCGCGGTCCTGGTGCCCGGCCCGCGCCTTCTCCATGAGCGTCATCCCGCTCCGCGCGTCACCGGCCGAGAAGGCGACCATGGCGGAGACCTGCGTCGCGAACGCCCGCGTCTCCTCGTCGCCCGCCTCACGGGCCAGCCGGTGCGACTCCTCCAGCATGTCCTCCGCCTCGGCGCGGTCGCCCTGGAGCAGGGCGAGCATCGCCGACACCCACAGCGCGGTACGGCGGGCCCGGAAGCCGGGGGTGACCAGGCCCAGCCCGCGGTCCAGCCAGAGGCGGCCCTCCGTGACGGAGCCCGCGAGGATCCAGTAGCCCCACATCGCGGAGACCATGTCGAGCCCGCCCGCCGCCTCTTCCGGCCCGGAGTACAACGCGTCGAGCGCGACGCGGATGTTGGGCAGCTCCGCCGCCAGCAGGCGGTAACGGTCGAGCTGCTCGGGCACCAGCCGGTCCACCCGCTGCTCGGCGACGAGGCGCCGGTAGTGGTCGCAGTAACGCCGCCGCAGCGCGTCCTCCTCGCCGCTCTCCGCGAGCTTCTCCCGGCCGTACGAGCGGATGCTGTCGAGCATGTGGTACCGGACGCGGTCCTTCTGGTGGTCGGCGACCAGGATGGACTTGTCCACGAGCCCCGCCAGCAGGTCGAACACGTCCCCACGGTCGATGCCGCAGCCATGGCAGACCTCCTCGGCCGTGTCCACGTCCATGCCGCCCGCGAACATCGACAGCCGGCTCCACAGCCGCTGCTCCGCCCGCGTGCACAGGCCGAAGCTCCAGTCCACGGCCGCGTGCATCGTCTGGTGGCGGGGCGGCACGTTCCCGGCGCCTTCGGCGTCCAGCACCTCGAACCGCTCGTCGAGCCGGCGCTCCAGCTCCTCGACCGGCATGGAGTGCAGCCGTCCCGCCGCGAGCTCGATGGCCAGCGGGATGCCGTCGAGCCGGCGGCAGAGCCGGGCGACCAGCGCGGCGTCCGTGCGGTCCACGGTGAAGCCGGGACGCACCCGCGCCACCCGGTCGGCGAACATCCGCACGGCCTCGCTGCGCGCGATGTCGCGGGGCGCGGCGGCCTGGTCCGGCACGGACAACGAGGGCACCACGAGCACCTGCTCGCCCACCACACCGAGCGTCTGCCTGCTGGTGGCCAGCACCCGCAGGCGGCCCGCGCCGCGCAGCAGCCCGTCGACCAGCTTCGCGCACGCGTCGAGCAGGTGCTCGCAGTTGTCGAGGACGAGCAGCAGGTGCTGGCCGGAGAGGTAGTCGGCGAGCACGGTCATGGGGGACGCCCCCGCGTCGCGGACGCCGAGCGCCGTCGCGACGGCCGGCACCAGCAGGTCCGGGTCCTCCAGGGAGGTCAGCTCGACGATCTCCACCCCGTCGTCGAACGCCGGTCGCAGCGTCTCGGCCACGCGCAGCGCCAGCCGCGTCTTGCCGACCCCGCCGGCCCCGGTCAGCGTCAGCAGGCGTCCATGGGCCAGCAGCCGCCGGGCAGCCGCCACCTCGCCGCGGCGCCCGATGAAACTGGACGTCTGAGCAGACGTCATCACTGGATGTAGCACGGCCCGTGCACGCTCTCGCCGCCCCCTGCCGGCTCCCCTTGCCGGTGTCGCGGCCACCCGACCACCGGCGACCGCGGCCGGTGCCGCGGTCATCCGACCACGGCGACCGCTCCTCCAGATTAAGCGCAGACCGTGAAGAGCGCACCCGTGAAGCGGGTGCGCTCTCGCCGCAAACGTATAAAACCGGACATAACAGCCCTGACAACAGAATTAAAACTTTTATGAGACCTCTGAGGTGAAAATCGG
>NZ_JBEXDT010000084.1:0-42087 GCF_040605905.1 Nonomuraea sp. NPDC005501
GTCGCGCCGTCCCGGCACGCGCCTGGTCACGGCGCCGGGCCCGATGGGCGAGCACAGCGCCCGCGCCGCCGGCGCCCCCCACGACCCGGTACGTTCCAGCCGTTCGGCGGAGCCGGGACCGTCCGGCGCCACGTCGGCGCGGGACACCCGGGAGGCCGTCCTCGCGATGGCAGGGGTGGACCTGCTGCTGTTCGCGGGCGGCGACGGGACGGCGCGTGACGTGCTCGACGCGGTCCGCGAGCTGCGCGAGCGCGGCGACCGCGTCCCGCCCGTGCTGGGGATCCCGGCCGGGGTGAAGGTGTATTCGGGATGCTTCGCCGTCAGCCCGGCCGCGGCCGGGCTGCTCGCCGCCGCGTACGTCTCCGGGGCATCGGCAGGATCCGGGGCGTCCGGAATCTCCGGGACGTCGGGCCGCGAGCCGGGGCGGGCGGCGCTCGCCGAGGCAGAGGTGGTGGACCTCGACGAGGACCGCTACCGGCAGGGGCTGGTGAGCCCGGTCCTCTACGGCGCCCTGCCGGTTCCCGCCGCCCCCGCCGCGCTGTCGGGCCGCAAGGCCGGCTCCTCCGGGACGGCGCCCGGCACGGTCGAGGGCATCGCCCGGGAGGTCGTCTCCCGCATGCGGCCCGGCGTCCGCCACGTCCTCGGACCCGGCGCGACCACGCGGGCCGTCGGCCGCGAGCTCGGCCTCGCCACCACCCTGCTCGGCGTGGACGTCGTCGAACGCGACGGCGCCGGTGGCCGGCTGGTGGCGGCCGACGTCTCGGAGGCGGAGCTGTCCGGGCTGGTCGGCGGCCGGGAGACGGTCCTCGTGCTGTCGGTGATCGGCGGGCAGGGCTTCGTGCTCGGCCGCGGCAACCAGCAGGTGTCGCCGCGCGTGCTGCGCGCCGTCCTCGGGGACGCGCCCGGGGACGCGGCGGGCGCGCGAACCGGGCGGCTGCTCGTCCTGGCCACCCAGCAGAAGCTGGCCGCGCTCGGCGGGCGCCCGCTGCTCGCCGACAGCGGCGACGAGGACCTCGACCGGATGCTCGCCGGGCACGTCCAGGTGATCACCGGTTATCACGAAAGCACGATCTACCGCCTCAGTGCGGCAAGTGAGGAGTCGAACGAATGAACGCCCAGCTCGAGGGCAAGGTCGCGATCGTCACCGGCGGTGCCTCCGGCATCGGGCGCGCCACCGCGCAGCTCTTCGCCGAGGAGGGCGCCCGGGTGGTCGTCGCCGACATCGACGGCCCGGGAGCCGAGACGACCGTCGCGCGGATCAACGACGCCCGGCCCGGGGCCGCGGTGGCGGTGCGCGCCGACGTGTCCGCCCCAGACGACTGCCGGCTCGTCGTGGACACCGCCACCCGGACCTTCGGCGGGCTGCACGTCCTGTTCAACAACGCCGGCATCATCCGCCGCACCACGGCCCTGCACCTCGACGTCGAGGACTGGGACCGCGTCATGGCGGTCAACGTCCGCTCCGTCTTCCTCATGTGCAAGTACGCCGTCCCGGCGATGACCGAGGGCGGCTCGATCGTCAACACCGGGTCGGGCTGGGGCCTCAAGGGCGGCGGCAACGCCCTGTCCTACTGCGCCTCCAAGGCGGCCGTGGTCAACATGACCCGGGCCCTGGCCATCGACCATGCCCGCGCCGGGATCCGGGTCAACTCCGTCAACCCCGGCGACACCGACACGCCCATGCTGCGCGACGAGGCCCGCCAGCTCGGCGAGGACTGGACCGCGTTCGCGAGCGACGCCGCCGACCGGCCGATGGGCCGCGCCGGAACCCCGGAGGAGATCGCCCGCGCCGTGCTGTTCCTGGCGGGCGACGCCTCCAGCTACGTCACCGGATCCGCCCTCGTCGTCGACGGCGGCGGACTCGCCTGACACCCCCCGCAAGAAAGATCGAAGGAGCCACCTTGACTTTCTCCCCATGCCTAGAGGCGAGGGAGTCCAACCTTCACAGGTCGGGGTTCCTGCTTCGCGGGCGGCTGCACCACGGGGGACCCGGAGCGTCTGACGTCGCCTCCACAGGCGGGCACGGCAAGACCTGCCGCCAGGATGTTCTTTGCGGCGTTGATGTCCCGGTCGTGCCGGGTGCCGCAGGACGGGCACTGCCATGCCCGGGTGCCGAGCCGAAGGTGCGCGAGCAGGTGCGCGCAGGCCGAACAGGTCTTGGAGCTGGGCAGCCAGCGGTCGACCACGACCAGGTGACGCCCGGACCTGGCGGTCTTGTATTCGAGCATGCGGCGGAAGGTGCCCCACCCGCAGTCGGAGATGGCCTTGGCCAGCCTGCGGTTGCGGACCATGTTCGTCACGGCCAGGTCCTCGATCACGATCACGTCGTGGTCGCGGACCAGCCGTGTGCTGGTCTTGTGCAGGAAGTCCGTGCGGGCCGCGCGTACCTTGCGGTGGGCGCGGGCGACCTTGGCCCTCGCCTTCTGGTGATTGCTCGACCCGCGGGTCTTGCGCGCTTGGCGGCGCTGGTAGCGGGCCAGGTTGCGTTCCCGCTTGGCCAGATGACGCGGATTGGGGATTCTCTCGCCGTCGGAGGTGACGGCGAAGTCCGTCACCCCGAGATCCACGGCGACCACGCCTCCTGTCGTCGGCAGCCGGTCGGGGGCGGCGACGTCGACGGCGAAGGAGACGTCCCACCGCCCGCACGGATCCCGGGAGACGGTCACCGTGCTCGGGTCGATCGCCGCCGGGTCCACCTCGGGCCAGGACCAGGCGAACGCCAGGGGCGCGTCCATCTTCGCCAGCAACAGCCGCCGCCCGTCACGGTAGCGGAATCCGGAACGGGTGTACTCGGCCGACTGCCGTCCGGTGCGGGACTTGTAGCGGGGGTGCCTGGCGTGGCCGGCGAAGAAGTTCGTGAACGCTGCCTGCTGGTGCCGGATCGCCTGCTGCAACGGCACCGAGGACACCTCGTTCAGCCATGCCAGTTCGTCGGTGGCCTTCATGGCGGTGAGGTAGGCGTTGGCCTGGGCGAAGCCGGTTTTCGCCCGCTCGGTGCGGTAGCGGTCGTGCCGCCAGGCCAGGGTGCGGTTCCAGACGACGCGTACGCAGCCGAACGTGCGATTCAGCACGCCGGCCTGCTCGGGCGTCGGGTACGCCCGGCACTTGTACGCCGTCCTCACAGGTCCATTCTGACGAATCACCGACTCATGGGTCACCCACTTCGCATGAAGCACACGCGGGTGGTGTCCAGCTTTTCCTCCCCAGGGCCGAAGCCTGGGGTCTCCAGCCTCAAGGAGTCTCGATGAAGTGTGCGCTGACCGTCCTGGGCGTCCTCGCCCTCGCCACCACCGCGTGCAGCGGAAGCGGCGGGAACGTTCCCGGCGCGGTCACCGGCCAGGGCCCGGTGACCGCGCGCTGGTCCACCTGGGGATCGGCCGAGGACGTGAAACTCTACGAGAAGTTCACCGAGGACTTCCAGCGGCGCCACCCCGGCATCCGGCTCAAGCTGGAGTCGGTGGCGAAGTACGAGGACTATCACCCCAAGCTGCTCACCCAGCTCACCAGCAAGACCGCGCCCGACGTGTTCTTCGTGGGCGATGACAACATCGGCAAGTTCGTCTCCGCGGGCGTGCTCACGCCGCTCGACGACAAGCTCGCCGGCCCCGACTCCAAGAGCCGCCCCGAGGACTTCTTCGACGGCGTGTACGGCGGCGCGAAACGCGACGGCAAGATCTACGCCGTCCCCAACGACACCAACCCCGAGGTGCTCTGGTACGACAAGAAGGCGCTCAAGGACGCCGGCATCACCGAGGACCCGGCCACCCTCAACGAGACCGGCCAGTGGACCATGCCGAAATATCTGGACATGAACGCCAAGCTCAAGGCCGCGGGCAAGGCCGGCTCCATCTTCTGGAACTGGTACGGCTCCACGTACTCGGTGATCAACGGCTTCGGCGGCAAGGTCTGGGACGGCGGCAAGTTCGTCGCCACCACCGACCCCAAGGCCCGCGAGGCGCTGAGCACGCTCGCCAAGGGCTACCAGGACAAGACGTTCCTCAGCGCCGACACGCTGCCCGCCAGCAACGGCCCGAGCACCCAGTTCCTCAAGCACAAGGCCGGCTTCTACGCGGGCGGCCGCTGGGTCATCGACTCCCTGCGCAAGGGCGGCGAGCTCGATGACTACGACATCGTGCCGTTCCCCTCACCGACCGGCGACCCCATGCCGGGCGCGGTGGCCGCCTCCTACCTGGCGCTCAACAAGGACACGAAGCTGCCCAAGGAGGCGTTCACGTTCCTCACCGAGTTCGTCGGCAAGGAGGGCCAGACGCTGCGGCTCAAGGGTGGCGGCGCCGTGCCGTCCGTCAAGGGCGCCGAGCAGGTCGTCCTCGCGGACGGCTACCCCAAGCACGCCCAGACCTTCATCGACGTGCGCGACACCGGCTTCGCCAACTACCCCGAGGAGGTCGCGGTGCCGGGCCTCACCGCCGCCATCAACGAGCACCTCATGAAGATGTGGAACGGCAAGGTCGGCTTCGACCAGGGCATGACCGAGCTCCAGCAGCTCGTCCAGAGCAAGCTGGGCTGAGGCCGTGGCTGTTCTCACCCGTGCCCGCCCCCGGGCGGGCCGGCGTCAGGCCCCCGGCGTGCGCAACCGGGACGGCTGGTGGGCGGCGTTCTTCCTCGCCCCGCAGGTCACGGCCCTGGCCGTGTTCCTGGTCTTCCCGCTCGGCTTCGCCGTCGTGCTGGCGTTCATGCGCTGGGACGGCCTCGGCCGCAAGGAGTGGGCGGGCCTGGACAACTTCGCCGCCCAGCTCTCCGATCCCGACTTCGGGCTGGCGGTGTGGAACACGGTCAAGCTCGCGCTGCTCACCGTGCCCGTCGGCCTCGCCCTCGCGCTGCTCATCGCGATCGCCCTGAACAACGTGCGCGGCGGCTCCTTCTACCGGGTGCTCTACTTCATGCCGGTGGTCACCAGCTCGGTGGCCGTCGCGCTGATGTGGCAGATCATCCTGGCCGGCGACGAGAACGGCGTGCTCAACAACTCGCTGCGGAGCTGGTTCGGCCTCACCCCGCCCGACTGGCTCGGCGACACCGGCTGGGTGATCGTGGCCATCGCCGTCGTGACGATCTGGTCGTCGCTCGGCCTCAACGTGGTGATCTTCCTGGCGGGGCTGCAGACCATCCCGCCGCAGATCGTCGAGGCCGCCCGGATGGACGGCGCGGGCAGCGTGCGGATCTTCCGCTCGGTCACCCTGCCGCTGCTCTCGCCCACGATCTTCTTCTCCACCGTGGTCGCCGTGATCAGCTCGTTCCAGGCGTTCGACCAGATCTACGTGCTGGTGCGGCCGGAGGACAACGAGGGCGCCCGCACGATCGTCTACCAGGTCTACGAGCTGGGCTTCAAGGACTTCGAGTTCGGCATGAGCAGCGCCGCCGCGCTCATCCTGCTGGCCCTGACGTTGCTCGTGACGCTCGTCCAGTTCGCCGCGCAGAAGCGCCTGGTCCACTACGACTCGTGAGGGAGAGCTGATGCGACTCCGGCAGGCGGCCCTGCACGCCGCGCTCACAGCCGGCGGGCTGGCCATGGTGTTCCCGTTCGCCTGGATGCTGCTGACGTCGTTCAAGGGCGTGCGGCAGATGCTGAACAACCCGCTCGACTGGCTGCCCCAGCCCTGGCACTGGCAGAACTACCCCGACGCGCTGGCGGCGATGCCGTTCGGCACCGCGTACTGGAACAGCTTCTACATCGCCGCGCTCAACGTCACGCTCACCCTGTTCACCTCCGCCATGGCGGCCTACGCCTTCGCCCGGATCCGCTTCCGCGGCTCGGGCGTGCTGTTCGTGGTGTTCCTGGCCACCCAGATGGTGCCGGCGCAGGTGACGATCGTGCCGCTGTACCTCATGCTGGCCCGGTTCGGCTGGATCGACTCCCACCTGTCGCTGATCCTGCCCTCGGTGGCCAACCCCTTCGCGGTGTTCCTGCTGCGCCAGTTCATCAGGGCCGTGCCGGTGGAGCTGGAGGAGGCGGCCCGCATCGACGGGGCGGGCCGCTGGCGCTGCTTCTGGAACGTCGTGCTGCCCAACATCCGCCCGGGCCTGGGCGCTCTGGGCATCATCGCCTTCCTGGCCTCGTGGAACTCGTTCTTCTTCCCCCTGATCTTCCTGAACTCGCCCGAGCTGGCCACCGTGCCGCTGCTGCTCAGCCAGTTCTCCGGGCAGCACACCGCGGTCGACTACGGGCTCATCCTGGCCGGGTCGGCGATCGCGGTGGTGCCCACGCTGATCGCTTTCCTGATCGGTCAGCGGAAGATCATCAATTCGATGGCGGCCTCCGGACTGGGCGGGCGATGATGCTGGACCTGCGCGAACGACCCTTCACCGACCGCGGGTCGCGGCTGCTGGTGATGGCGGCCGACGACGGCTCCCTGTGGGTGGCCGCCGCCCGCTACGAGACGCCGCTGCGCGAGACGGCCGTCCTGACCGGCCTGCGGATCCTCGCCGGCGACCGGGAGCTGCCCGTACGGCGGGCGCTGCCGGACCGGGTGGAGTTCGAAGGCGGCGCGGCCCTGGCCTTCGCCGGCCCCGACACGCTCGTGCTGACCGGCGACGGCGGTGAAGGCGTGCATGCCGTGTGGGACGGCGGCCGGGCGCCCGCCGGCGGCGGCCTCGTCCTGGTGGGACCCGGCCGGGACGGCGCGCACGTGGCCGCCCCCGGCGGTCCGCCGCCCGACGGCCGGGCGGTGCTGGAGGCGGCCGCCGCGCGCTGGCGCGACTGGTTCGCCCGCATGCCCGCCGTCCCCTCCGGCCTGCGGGAACGGGCCGAGCAGGCGTGGTGGACGCTCGCGGTCAACCTCGTGCCGATCCAGGGCCGGCAGTCGCTGGTTCCCTCCAAGTACGGCTACGTCGGCCTGTGGAACTGGGACTCCTACTTCCACGCCATCGCCCTGCGGCACGCCGACCCGGGCCTGGCCAGGGAGCAGATCCGCATCCTGCTCGACCACCAGCGCCCCGACGGGCTGATCCCGGATGTGGTCCACGACCACGGGGTGCTGGCCGAGACCACCGACCTGCCCCGCTCCGACCTGGCCCGGCTGGCCCAGCACGTCGGCGGGCCGCCCGTCCGCGAGGCCGTGCCGGTCACCAAGCCGCCGCTCACCGCGTGGGCCGTGTGGAAGATCCACCAGGCCGACCCCGACCCGGGCTTCCTCGCCGAGGTGTACGAGCCGCTGGTCCGGGCGCAGGAATGGTGGTTCACCCGCTCCGACCCCGACGGCGACGGCCTGGCCGAGTACCTGCACCCGTACTCCTCGGGTCTGGACGACAGCCCGATCTGGGACGGCGGGCCGCGCGCCGAGCCCCCCGACCTCAACTCCTACCTCGCCCTGCAGTACGACCGACTGGGCGACATCGCCGCCGCGCTCGGCCGCGACCCGGGGGAGTGGCGGGCCAGGGCCCAGGCGCTCGTGGACCGCATGGTGGCGAGGCGGTGGACCGGCGCCCGCTTCGTCACCCTGGTCGGCGGGCGGGAGGCGGACGTCCGCACCCCGCTGGAGCTGCTGCCGCTGCTCACCGGGCGGCTGCCCGCCGACGTCGCCGACCGGCTCGTGGCCGACCTGTGCTCGCCGAGCTTCTGGGGCGAACGGCCGGTGCCCACGGTCGCGTTCGACGACCCCCACTTCGACCCGGACGCCATGTGGCGCGGACCGGTCTGGCTCAACGTCAACTACCTGCTCATCGAGGGCCTGCGCCGGTCCGGCCATCCTGAGACGGCCCGCGAGCTGCGCGATCGCACGCTGGCGATGGTGCGCGACGGCGGCGGCCTGTACGAGTACTGGAACCCGCTGACGGGCCGCCGGGCGGGCCGGGCGACGAGCGGGTTCGGCTGGTCGGCCGCCCTGTTCCTGGACCTCGCCCACGAGACTTTCACCGACTCCGCGGACCGGGAGGGGTGACGGCGTCATCTCCCGGTGCGGTACGCTCTCGCGGCCCACGGCCCACGACGGCCTCCGCGAGGGTTCTACGTTGTCTGTAGTGTGCGGAAATGACCAGAAGCGAGCGGCTCGCGGAGCAGCTGGACCGGCACTGGCGCAAGAACCTGCGGCCGCGGCTGGATGGTCTTACCGATGAGGAGTACTTCTGGGAGCCGGTGCGCGACTGCTGGAGCATCCGCCCACGTGGCACGTCGGCCGAACCGATGTCGGCAGGTTCGGGGGAGTGGACGGTGGACTTCGCGTCCCCTGACCCGGTGCCGGCGCCGGTGACCACGATTGCCTGGCGGCTTGCACACATCATCGTCTCGTGCCTGGGCTATCGGGTCGGATGGCACTTCGGCGGCCAGGACATGGACTCCCAGACTTTCGCCTACGCGGGGACCGCTGACGAGGCGCTGAAGCAGCTCGATGAGATGTATGGGAGATGGAACGCGGGGGTCCGCGAACTGTCGGACGCTGACCTGGAGAATCCGCCCACGGTGGGTCCCGAGCGGTTTCCCATGGAGGGCATCGTCCTGCACGTCAACAGGGAGCTGATCCATCACGGCGCCGAGATTTCCCTGCTGCGCGACCTCTACCGCTGGCAGGACGGAGCCGTACCGCGCCGAATATGACATTTCGGCAACCGGCAATCGAGGGTCGGAGATCCGTGGCTGCTGCCGCCGAGGGGCCTCACGATCTTCAACCGCCGTTCTGCGCAGGTAGTAGGTCCTGGCATGAGGCCAGGTCCATCACGAAGGCGGTCATTCGGGCCGCCGTGTGCCACCGCCGCAGCTGATCTACTCGCACAGCCCGACGTCCCCGGTATCTCCTATCTGGGCGCCGGGCGGCTCGGAGCCATCGTGGCCGCACTGGTCGGGCTGACCGCCTGGCGATCGGTGCGCTGGCTCTCGCCCGCTCCCGCCGGCAGCGGCTGATCAGCCGGCCAACAGGGACGACGAGGCGCGCGGTGAGCAGGACGACGCCGAGTGCGGCCGGCCGTTCCCGTTGGGGGGAACGGCCGGACTGATCGCTATGGCGCCTCGACCAAGGTGCGAAGGGTCAGTGGCCGGGCGAGTATTCGGTCAAGGACCCGCTGGGCGTGACGCAGGTGAGGGGTAGTGAAGTGCTCGTCGAAGGCCTGCCGGTTCTCCCACCGCTCCACGATCACCATGCGGGCGGGGTCGTTGGGGTCGGCGTAAGCCCGGTAGGCGAGGCAGCCGGGTTCGTCCAGCGTCGGCTCGATCAGGGCTTCCAGCGCTGTGCGGAGCCGATCATGCTGGCCAGGTGCGGCGAGGAACTCGGCGATGACGAAGAGGGACATGACCCGGTCTCCTTCACGAGTGGCGGGCGGGGCCGCTGCCCGCACCGGACACTGTGATCGCGGTGGCCACCTCTTCGATGTCGGCAGGGGTCAGCTCCAGCGAGCTCGCACCGATCCAGCCGTCCACCTGGGCGGCCTTGCGCGCGCCCACGATCGCGCCGGTGATGCCGGGCCAGGCCAGCACCCAGGCGATGGCCACCTCGGCCACGGTGCGGCCATGACGTTCGGCGATCGGCCGCAGAGCCTGGGCGAGCTGGAGGTTGGCGGCCAGGCCGGTGGTGAAGTCGACGTGGGCCCGGCGCCAGTCGTCGGCGGGCAGGCCGGCCACGCGCTCGGCGGAGAAGGCTCCGGTGAGCAGCCCGGACTGCAGCGGCGAGTAGACGATCACACCGGTGTCGTGGGCGTGGGCCCAGGCGATCTCGGCGGCCGACGACCGGTTGATCGCCGAGAACGGGGGCTGGATGGCGTCGACGTGGGCGATCTGCTCGGCGGCCTCGAGCAGGTCGGGCGTGTGATTGGACAGCCCGATGGCCCGAACCTTGCCCTCGGCCTTCAGGTCGGCCATGACCTGCCAGTACTCCTCCAGCGGGGTGGCGTTGGGCGACACGGCGCCGAAGCCGCCGCCGGCGTACTCCAGCGACTCGCCGGTGTCGGGGTAGTGCACCTGGTACAGGTCGATGTGGTCGACGCCCAGCCGCCGCAGCGAGTCTTCGAGCTCGCGGCGCACGCTGGCGGGGTTCATGATCCTCCGAGGCGAGGCCGACGGATTGTCCGGGTCCCAGACCAGGCCGACCTTGGTGAAGATGTACGGGCGGTCGGCTTGGGGCAGGTCGGCGATGGCCTTGCCGACCAGTTCCTCCGAGTGGCCCAGGCCGTATACCGCGGCGGTGTCGATCCAGTTGACGCCCTCGTCGAGCGCGTGGCGGATCGCGGCGACCGACTCGGCGTCGTCGGTGGCGCCCCAGCCGAAGCGCCAGCCCGAGCCCGACACCGCCCACGAACCGAACCCCAACCGGGTGATCTCCATGCCGGTACGGCCAAGCGTGACAGTCATGAGTGATTTGCTCCTGTGAATCGGAAAGCCGGAACCGTTCCGGCGGGACCAACTCTCGGCGTTTCACGCGAGTTCAGGCAGGGCCGGGCGCTCCCTAGGCACGCGATGACCACCCAAAACCGCAATAATGTGACATATGGTCTTCGATCGGCGTGCCGAGCTGGGTGAATTCCTCCGATCGCGACGCGCCAGGCTTCGTCCCGAGGAGGTCGGCCTGACCTCTTACGGACGGCAGCGCCGGGTTCCGGGGCTGCGCCGCGAAGAACTGGCGCAACTGGCCGGATCAGCATCGATCACTACGTCC
Organism: Nonomuraea sp. NPDC005501; assembly: GCF_040605905.1. NCBI lineage: Bacteria > Bacillati > Actinomycetota > Actinomycetes > Streptosporangiales > Streptosporangiaceae > Nonomuraea > Nonomuraea sp. NPDC005501. The sequence continues at coordinate 10,596 of NZ_JBEXDT010000084.1, forward strand.
GCCTTGAGCAGGGGCGCAGCCTGCTCTTCTCGGCGGAGGTCCTGGACGCGGTGGCCAGGGCTCTGCGTCTGGACCCGGCGGAACGCGAGCATCTGCACCGGCTGGCGCGCCCCGCTCCGGCAGCGGCCGAGGAGCACACGGACAGCCCGCCGCTGCGTCCCGGCGTACACAGCCTGCTCTCGGCGATCAGCGGGGCCCCTGCCTACGTGGTCGACCGCAGGACCGACGTGCGGGCATGGAACCGGCTCGCCGCGGCGTTCTTCATCGACTTCGGCGAGCTCCCCGTCGCGGAGCGCAACATGACCAGGCTGGTCTTCCTCGACGACGGCGTGCGCGACCTGTACGTCGACTGGTGGGCGCGAGCCCGCGACGTGGTGGCCTTCCTCCGGCTGGACGCGGCGCGCCCGCCCGTCTCCCCGGCCACGCAGGCTCTGATCGAGGAGCTGTCGTCCGCCAGCCCGGAGTTCCGCCAGATCTGGGCGGAGCACCACATCAAGGCCCCGGAGCGCGGAAGCCACCTCTACAGGCATCCGCTGGTCGGCGAGCTCGAATTGACCTACGAGACCCTCCGCCTGCCAGGCCACCCCGATCTCGCCATGGTCGTCCACACCGCCGAGGAGGGATCCCCCTCCCAGGAAGCACTCCGCATCCTGATCCGGCAAGACCCGTAGGCTGCCAACTGGTCCAGCCCGGCGCGTACGGCCTGGCTGAGCTCGGCGCGGCTGGGTTTGAAGTGCACGTCGGGGCGCAGGTGCGGTGATGCCGCATCTGGCCTCGCATCAGCTCAGAGGAACCGATCGTCAATTGCTTAATGATCACGGCGTCGGTGACCGGCTGCGCGGCCCCTCTACGTCTGCGCCGCGCCGCCGAAGTCTGAGGCCTGTACGTCGACGACCTCGACCTGCACGCTTGGGCGAAAACTCGTGTCAGTGACGCTCATCGTGCGCCACCATGGCGACCGTGACCGGGATCCGAACCCCTGGGGCCTGGCGCATGATCGCTTCGGAGGTCGGGGCAATGGGCAAGGGGAAGAGAATCAAGGCGCGGCGCGCCCGAGAAGGCGACAAGACGGCGGACCGAGGCCGTAGCCCGGCTCGGGTTCTGGAGATCCAGGCGGCTTACACGCGCACCGCGACCGGGTGGAAGGCCGAGGTGATCCTCGATGAGGAGATCACTGAGCCGGCGGCGCTCGTCCTCGGCTCCACGCTGGAACAGTGCCAGCGTGAGGTCATGCACCGCGTCGGGGAACTGGCCGACCGCACCGGTCGGCTCTGCCAGACCGTGCACCTGCTCAACGGCGACCCGGCAGCGTTCGTGGAGGCTTACCACGCCGAGGTCGGCTTCGGCGGATGGTCACCCCTCTGAACGACTTGGTGTTGAGCATCATTCGAGGGCCTGGTGGGCTGCCGCCTGGATTCTTCGTGCGCACTGCCGAGCCGTCACCGGGTGCCTCGTGCCATGACGGCGGTGACGCGTGGCAGCAGCAAGGCTGACCCCCGCGAAGGAACCGTATGGAAGCGGCGGACTCAGGCAGCAGGGACAGGACAGCGTGGGGATCGGATCTCGGCCCCGTGCCGCTGACAAGAACCTGGCGGGCGTAACGGCCTGTCTACCTGCATATATGGTCCTATGTGGGAGAAATGGAGAAGCCGGATGGGAGCGGGAAGCCGGCGCCACGGCGAGAGACGGGGGAGGATCTCCCGGGGCTGAGGTTGATGCCGGTGGGCCCCGCGCTCGCCCTGGTGGCCGGCGCCGCGGTGGTACTGCTCACGACCGTGATCGTCGGCGGGCTGGTACTGCTGGGCGCGGAAGGGCTGAAGCCGGAGGCGCAGGTCAGCGCGGCCACCCTGTTCGACCTGCTGAAGATCGCTTTTGCGGTGGTGGCCGGGCTGGGCGGTCTGGTGGCGCTGGTGGTGACCTACCGGCGGCAGAAGGTCGCCAAGGCGGCGCAGAAGCTCGCCGAGGCCACGCACGTCCTGGCCCGGCAGGGCGAAGAGCGTGCCCACCGGGCCGAGGCACGCGAGGCCACCAAGTTGCACAACGACCGCTTCGCCACCGCGGCCGGCCAGCTCGGCCACGACTCGCCCGCGGTGCGGCTGGCCGGCGTGCACGCGCTGGTCGGGCTGGCCGACGACGCGCCCACCCGGGAACTGCCTGATGGCCCTGCCGGCGATGACGGCGGAGCAGCGTGCGAAAGCGTTGGAGAGGGCGGCCGAGGCGCGAACGGCGCGTCGGGCGCTGTTGGCGGAGGTGTCCTCCGGTGCGGTTAGTGTGGCGGAGGTGTTCGAGCGCCGCGGGCAGGATGGGGCATGACGAGCATCCGAACGAAAAGTCCCGTTTGCAGAGCGGAGTTGAGCGGCTTGCCGTGACTTTCCGTTCGGATGTGTTTTGCCGAAGGGTTTTCCGAGGTCACGGCCTATGTGGCTGGGTGGCCTCGACGGCTGCAACGCGAGCGGCGTACACCCGGTGCGCCTTGCGCTCAGCCGGGCCGGCGCTGTCGGCGGTGGCAGCACTTTGCTCCAGCATGGCGCGGTGAAGTGCAAGCGGGGCCACTATGCGGACCGAATAGCCGGGGCCGCGGCGGATGTTCCGTCCTGAGACGAGGGCCAGGCGGACGACCTCGTCTCCAGCGATGCGCAGGAGATCGGCGAGTCGTCCGGGCACGTCGAGGGCCACGTCCACTTGTGGGGCGAGCACATCGTCCAACTCGTCGGGGCCGATTGGGGGCATGTCGAGCGGGCCAGAAAGGTAGCGGGCGCCGGCGGCGTCGAGAACGCGGCGGATGGTCTTGGGGGCGACGCGGTGCTGCCGGGCCAGGGCCTTGACGGCGGCGCCCTGGCGGTAGGCCGCCACGATGGCGGTCGCCGTGCTCGGGTCGAGGGCGGCGGGGCGGCCCAGGGTCTTGCCGGCCGCCCCGGCGGCAGCGACACCCTCGCGGGTGTTCTCGCTGATCATGTCGCGCTGGAACTCCAGCACGGCGGCCAGGACGGAGACCATCATCTTGGTTCCGGGGTCGTCGCTGGCCAGGTCGATCCCCGACAGCAGGCCGGACTCGACGCGCAGGTGCAGGCCCCGGCGGATGAGTACCGGGCGCAGGGCGAGGATGTCGGCGACCGAGCGGAACAGGCGGGCGGCGTCGGCGATGCGGATGGTGTCGCCGACGGCGGCCTCGTGAAGCAACCGGGTGAATCCGGCGCGGTCCAGGGAGAGCTGGCGGCTGGAGGTGGCAGGGTCCTCATAGGCGGGGGCTCCGGCGGCGAGCAGGGCGGCCAGGGCGTGGCGCTGGCGGGCGTCGATCTGCTTGTCGGTGGAGTGCCGCAGATAGACGCGGTCGGCCATGCCCGATCAGGTCCCTTCCCCAGGCCGCCGGGGCGGCCGTTAGGCGGCTCTGGCGGCCATCTTAGGGGGCGAAAAGGGGAGGCGGAAGCTGGGATCGGATCCGATTGGATCGACGGCCTGTTTCGCCAGGTCGGACACGGAGTTCTGATTGGATCCGCCTGTGGGGCGCAATCGACCGACTCAGCCCCCTCTGTCATTCGACAGGCATCCCTCCGCCTCATCCGGTCAAGGGCCCGCCACCTCTGAGGGCCTCGACACCGTCCAGCAGACGGCTGAGAGCGAACTCGAACCGGCTGTCCAGGTTCGGCGAGATCAGATCCGGGGCCAGTTCGACGATGTGCGGAAAGGATTCGGCAGGCAGGGCCGCCAGGCGGCCACCGAGTTCATCCAGGTAGGACCGTGCAGAATGGCCGGCACCGACCGCCGCTGACAGCGGAGACTGCTCCCCGCCGACGAACCCGATCAGGAAGGTCCACAGCAGGAACGCCATGTAGGCGGCATCGCGGTTGGACAGCCCGGCGCCGCACAGCACGCCGAGGATCGTCTCAATCGTGCGCAACTGGCCGGGGCCGGTGGTGAAGCGCCCGGCGAAAAGCCGGGACGAGTCGCGGTAGCTGAGCATGTGCCGCCGCATCGCGCGCATGATCGCGACGAGGCCGGCCCGCCAGTCGTCCGGATCGGCGTACTGGGACAGATCCTGTGCCGCGGCGATCGCGTCGACGAGCAGGTCGAGCAGTTCCTCCTTGTTGCGGACGTGCCAGTACAGCGAGGGCGTGCGAACCTCGAGACGTTCGGCGACCCGTCCCATGGTGAGCCCGTCCAGTCCCTCGGCCTGCAACGTGGCCAGGGCTGCGGCCATGATGGCATCCGGCCGCAGCTTGGGTTCCGTGGCCGGTGGCCGGCCTCGACGGGGCGGCATCACACCTCCTTGTGAGCGTCACCGCGATCTTATGCTCTAGCATTAATCTAATGGCATTAGATTATGGAGGAGTGAAGATGCCGGAAAACGTTCCCGCCTGGTACGTCAGCAGCGCAATCGAGGCGCTGGAGGCGCATGAGGGAAAGATCGCGCTGTCCTACCACGGTCGTGACCTGGGCTATTCCGAGCTGCTCGCGGCCGTGTACCGGACTGCGCGGGCGCTGCGCCGGTTCGGCCTGCGACGCGGCGACGGCTTGCTGATCGTCGCCGGCAACCGTCCCGAGGCGTTCACAATCCGGTTCGCGGCGTTCCTGCTCGGGTTGCGCCTCACCCCGTTGGTGCCCGGGCTGACGGACCTGCGCTACGTGGCCGACGACTCGGGTGCCGCCGCACTGATCGGCGCGGCCCCGGAAGACGCCGATGTCCAACTGGCGCTGACGCTCGACGAAGTGACCGCGGCGGCACAGGCCGAACCGGACGACCCGCTGCCGGTGGCCGCGCGAGAGCAGGACATCGCGCGGGTGCTCTACACCAGCGGCACCACAGGCCGGCCCAAGGGCGTGCCGAGCAGCTACGCGGCGCTGGGGGCGTCCACCCGCTCGTGGGGATCCGGCGCCGTCGACATGCCGGCGGGCACGCGGTTCCTGCTCGTCACACCATTTGCCCACGGCTCTGGCGACGCGGCGGTGAACATGCTCCGGTTCGGCGCCACGGTTGAGATCTTCGACGGCTTCGACACCGTCGACTTCGCTGCGGCGATTGCGCGATCCCCAGCAGCGGTGACCTACCTCTACCCGTCCTGGCTCTACCGGTTGCTCGATCACACCGATGCCGATCTCAGCGCACTGCAGTTCCTCAGCTACGGAAGCTCCCCGATCACACCCGCCCGGCTGCGTCAAGCGCTGGAACGGTTCGGCCCGCGACTGATGCAGACCTACGCGACCACCGAGGCGCCCGCCATCGCGATACTCGACGTTTCCGATCACGCCGCCGCGATGAGTGATCGACCCGAACTGCTGGCCTCGGTGGGCAAGCCTCTGCCGGGAGTCACCGTCGAACTTCGCGCGGACGACGACACCCCGGTTTCCGTCGGCGACGTCGGCGAGGTGTGCGTGAACGCCGCCTCGGTCATGCCCGGTTACTGGAACCAACCGGAGTTGACGGCCGCCACGCTACGCGACGGCTGGCTGCACACCGGCGACCTCGGTCGCTTCGACACCGACGGCTACCTCTACCTCGTGGGCCGGCTCAAGGACATCATCATCGTCAACGGCTACAACCACTACGCCGGCCCGATAGAAGACACCCTGGCCAGCCACCCAGCAGTCCGGGAAGTAGCGGTCGTCGGATGCCCTGACGACCGCACGGGCGAAGCGATCCACGCGTTCGTCGTCGCCCAAGCCGTCAACGCTGCCCAGCTACGAGCATGGGCCGAGGACCGACTCACCCCGGAGGCGGTCCCTGCCACGTTCACCTTCATCAACGCCATTCCGACCACCCCACAGGGCAAACCCGACAAGAAGGCCCTGCGGGAACAAGCAACAAAGCTGCGCAGCGCTATCCCGCACAGGTAACAGCAGGCGTGGGTGCAGACGCCCACGGTCATGACGCGCACTGGTAGCCGTACGCCGACACCCCCTCGAGAGGCTAGAAAATGTCCTCTTCCCAATGTGGCTCATCGGGATTGCGGAGCTGCCGGACGCCGGCAGGACCCAGGTCGGGCTGGGCGAAAGAGTAGGTGCCGATCACGTTGATGTGCTGGCGGACGAAGGGCGACAGCCGCGCGACGTCCTTCTCCGCCAGTGGGTAGCTCTCGGCCTGGAGCTGGTCCAAAGCCTTGTCCATGTAGAAGGTGTTCCACAGCGTGACGCAGTTGAGCACCAGGCCGAGCGCGCCGAGCTGGTCTTCCATGCCCTTGTAGTAAGCGCTGGTAGATCTCGCCTTTCCGGCCGTGGAAGATTTTCCCGCCAGCGCATGGCGGGATTCTTGCAGGTTGCGCACGCCCTTGATGTCACGCCGGTGAGGCTCCTCAACGGCGTAGGTGAGGATCTTGAAAATCCGCCCGTAGTGGGCGATCGCGTCTGCGAACGGGGTCGGGTTGCCGTCCCTCTGGATCATGCGCATCACGTCGTAGGCGCGGATCTCACCGGTGTAGATCGACGCCACGACGCGCAGGATGTCACTCCAATGCCGCTTGATCTTTTCCAGGTCGATCTTCCGCGGACGAACCGAGATAGGCTGCCGTAGTCGGCGTCCTGGATGCGCCAGCCCTTCTGATCGGGGATATCGGCCAGCGCGGGGCGATACTGCATGCCCAGCAGGTGGTCGAGGCCGAACTTCGCCATCGCCTGCAGTGCCAACCTCACCCGGACGCGGAGCTCCGATAGTCGCCATCCCGCAGGTGGCCATCACCGCCGCGACCCTGGCCGGCCCATACCCGGCAACGGCCCGTAGGACCTGAACCACCCGGGTCCTGCCGACCAGATCCTGCCCGCTGCGCTCGAACACCTCCGCCACACTCACCGCGCCGGAGGCCACCTACGCCAGCAGCGCCCGACGCGCCGTACGCGCCTCGGCCGCCTTCGCCAACGCACGCCGCTCCATCGCCGACAGGGCCATCAGGCACCTCTCCTGTAGAGATATCGGCTGGTCAGTGGCTCCCGCCAGAGATCACGACGGGGCCGCCGCCGATCATCATCCCGCACAGTGTCAACAGATGTGACGCCAAACCCGGTTCACCGTTCCACTCCTACCGGTAGGCCAACTCCTTACAGCAAGCCGGCGTCATCACCGAGGTCGGGGTCAGCGCTCCGGAGGTCCACAGAATGGTCCCCTCTGGTGTGGCGATGAAGCGGTGGTGTTCGCGTTACACCCCTTGCCATGCACGGAACAACCTGATGCTCTCGGCGAGTTGCGAGTGCATCGGGTACGGCAGCGAGTCCAGGGAGAACCAGCCCAACTCGTCGAACTTGTGAGGCTCGCCGATAGCGGCTTCGGCGGGATCGACCCTGACCGCGAAGATCACCGCGACCCAGTGAGAGGCCGGCTCCTCCCGCAGGACGTTGCGAACACCGATGGTCTCGATCGTCAGCGGCCGGGTCGTGTATTCCTCACCGACCTCCCGAGCGACAGCCGTCTCGAACGACTCCCCGTACTCCAGCGCTCCGGCCCCACAATCCCAGGTGCCAGGCTCGTCACGTGCACCGGCGCCGCGTCGGGCCAGCAACACCCGGCCGTCGCCGTCGTGGCAGATGAACACGCACGAGACGCTGGGAGTCCTACGCACCTGTTCGGCGACCGGCTGGAGCGGCCCGGCCAGAAAGTTCGCAATCGGGTCGTTGCTCAACGGCAGATTCCTTTTCACTTTCAGAAGTGATGCTGTAGCTCGGAGAACGCCCGTAGCCGCAGCACTCCTTCATCGTCGTCATCGAGCTCACTGTGCTCAAGCACCCAGGTGTTGTCGTTCGGAATGAAGACAGCGTTCATGCCCGCCTGCCGGGCGGGCATGATGTCCGACTTCGGTGAGTTGCCGATCATCCAGGTCGTCGCCGGCGCCAGGTCGAGGTCGCGAGTGAGCCGCCGGTAGGTGTCGACGTCCTTCTCGGCCACGATATGGATGCCGCGAAAGTGGTGCGCGAGCCCGGACAGATTCAGTTTGCGCTGCTGCTCTTCGGTATCACCCTTGGTGAGCAGGAGCAACTCGTGCCGGCCGCCGAGAACTGTGAGTGTCTCGACGACACCCGGGACGGGTTCTACGCGTCCTTCCAGGACGGCGGCCGCCAACCCGTCGACATGGCGCAGCTCTGCTGCGCTTGCCGGACGCTCGCGGATTCGCTCCAGGCACTCCTTCAGGCTGCGCAAGAACATCTTGCCGCCGTATCCGTGTGCGGCCACGTTCGCCGCCTGGATGCTGTTGAGGACGGCGCGGATCGCGGTCTCATCGAGGGTCGGATGGTCCAGCCAGCGCACGAAGTCGTCGACGGCGCGCTCGAAGAGGACATTGTTCTCCCACAGCGTGTCATCCGCGTCGAAGATCAGCACCTGTCCCGTGAGGGAGCCGCCGTGCGGCTCAGCCTGGGCGGGCGCCGTCACGTCCGTGCCTCTGCGCTGAGAGCGGTCCGCGGGTATCCAGCCAGCATGTCCTTGTCGCGCAACGCCTGCAGCTCACTGCGCGACAACGCCATGGTGAACACACCCTGATCGGTCCCGGCCTGGCTCAGCCGTGTGCCGTCCGGGTGCCAGGTGCCGCTGCCGCCGCACGATTCCCACCCCGGTCCCCGGCCGGCGAGGTTCGCGACGACCGAGTACATGCGGTTGTCCATGGCCCGGGCTGCGGCGTGGACGTCGATGCGTCGCGCCTGCTCCTGCGTGTACAGGGCGGACACAGCGTAGATCTCGGCGCCCTGGCGAGCCGCTTGCTCCGCGTGCGCCGGCACCGCGGCGTCGTAACAGATGGCGAGCGCGACGCGCCAACCGTCGATGTCAAGGAACTGGATCTTGTCGCCGGGCTGAAACAGGTCGCGCTCCACGCCGTGCAGGTGCTGCTTGCCGTAGACCTGGATCTCCCCGTCGGGGCGGATCGCCAGCGAGGCGATCCAGGCCGTGTTGCCCGGCCTGCGGTACGCGGCGCCGACCACAGCGGTCACGCCGCACTCCGCACTGGCCTGGCGGATGACGTCGAGCCTCGGGTCGTCCTCGGTCACCCAAGCCGACGGGTCGGCGAAAAGCTCCAGGTCGTAGCCCACAAGTGACAGCTGGGGGAACATGAGCAGCTTCGCGCCAGCCTCAGCAGATCCGGTCATCAAAGCCGCCGCCGAACGGGCGTTCGACCGCACATCCCCTGGCTCGGGGGAAATCTGGGCGACCGCCACGATCAAGGTTTCTGAAGGCACCGCGGCATGCTATCGACCGGCCTTCGGAACGCGTCTTCCGGGGCTGCTCCTGGCCGCGCTGTAGTCTAGTCGCGGCCGCCGCCAGCACCACTGGGGCGCTGTTCCTGCCAGCGGCCTGGATCGCCGCCGCGGTCAGTCCTGTTTGTCGTCTTCGGCCGTCGCATCGCGCAGCGGCCGCAGGTTCCCCAGGCGGTGATGTTCGTGGGCTACCACGCCCGAGCCGGCGTCGGCGGGGGGTGTTCGCCCACACGATGGCCGACACCGTTCTCGACGTCCGGATCAACGGCGCCCCCGCCAGCCCGCCACGACCTTCTCCGAGACCCCCTCGAACAACGCGGCGGGCAGCCCGATCGCCTTGACCCGCTCCAGCTTCACGATCTCGGCCAGCAGCGTCTCCAACTGCAGCGGCCCCGGGTCTTCCTTCAGCTCCTGCAAGAACGCGCGGTGACCGGCCCGGACCAGTAGACCCGTCCATCCCTGGTGGTGCGGGTCGAGCTCGGTGGGGGTGGTCTTGAACAAGTACTCGGCTCGGGATAGGACAGCCGCCCCCGTCCGGTGGTGTGAGTCGCTGCCGACTGTGGCCGACGCTCGGCCGACCGACCGAGCTGCGTCTGTCGCATTCGCGGGGATGTGCTCGCGGAATCACCAGGTCACCGGCAGGGCGTCGAGGCCCGAACACGACGGCGTCGTAGCTGGCCGACAGGTCACGGCGTTGCCCGATTCGCCGGTCATAATCCGCCACCTGACCCCTCACCGCCGCCGCACTGCTCCTGGCCGCAGGCCACCGCCGCCGCGCAGCACACCGAGCCCGCCGAGCACGGCCCCAGAGGGGGACGTGACCGCCTTAGATCATGGGTTCTGCTGTGGTTTAGTTATCGGATGATCGCATCAGGCAGATGGACACGCTCGCTGGCGGCGCTCACCGCCACTGTGCTGATCGCCCCCGCCTGCTCCTCTGACGATCCGCACACGCTCACCTTCGATGTCACGGGCGAAGGAAGTTTCGCCATCACGTACGTCATTAACGGCCGCTCCACGACCGAGCCCCAGGTGAGGCCTCCCTGGAGGAAGGACATCACCCTCGCCGGACAGGGCGAGGACACCTGGAGCCTTTCCATACGGCACCTGGGCGCCGGCTCGGTGAGTGCCGTTGCCTACGTTGACGGCCAGTTCATCACTCAGACCGCAGGCTCAGGATCAAGCGGCGGCGGCACCAGTAGCCTTAGCGGCTCCGTCGGCTGAACTACCCTCCCGAACCCACTGGACGCTGACGTCCTTGATAGGCCCTCAGAACATGCAGAACTCACCCTGAGTGAACCTTGGTTCGCTGGTCAACCGCTTCTTCACGCGCTCGTACCTTCGCGCCGGGCCGGCCATGCTCGGCGCTTTGGGATTTACATGCCTGACGTGCCTGACAGACCTCCTGCGGCTGACCAGCATGTTCGCTTGAGAATCCCAGATAACCATCGACCTGCTGTTTTAGCTGGTAGGCGTGTCGCGGCCACGGTTGAGCTGGGCCATGAGTTCGCGGTTGGCCGCGCGGGCTGCTTCCAGTTCGTCGTCGCGGTCGGCGAGCTGGAGCTGCAGGTCGACGTTGCGCTGTTCCAGGGTGGTGATGCGGGCTTTGAGCTGGTCGATGTCGTCGCCTCCGCCGATCCCGGCCTGGCGGTAGACCTGCTCACCGAGGGCTTCGCTGAGGCGTTTCTCCAGTTGGCGGACTGTGCCGCGAGACGGGCGTTGCGGGCGTCGGCGGCCAGCAGGTCGGCTTGGAGCGAGGCACGGGAGACGGCCGGGCCCCGGTCGCCTGCCATGGTGGGCGGCTCGACAAGATGGCCAGACCGTGCAGGTGCTGCTGGACGTAGGAGTTGGTGCTGCGCGAGCGGACCGTGGACAGGTAGTCGTGGGCCCACCGCTTGGCCGCTTCCCGCAGCCAAGGCTGGCCGATCTTGGTGAACGTCAGGTTGCCGCGGTGTCCGAACGGCGCCAAGTCCCAGACGTCGTTGGCGTACTCGCTTTCGGGCGTCTTACAGGCCCGGACGGCCGCGGCCCGGGTGCCGTTGAGCAGTTGAACGGTCTCCTGGTTGCGCTCGGGCTGGGGGACCTCTTCCAGCCGGGTCACGCCGGCGAAGGCCGTGGGCCGGATCGTCCGGTCGATCAGCGCCCGCAGATTGCCCAGATCGGTCCGCGCGCCCTTCTTCAGCGGACCTTCAGCCCGAACAGCAACTGCACGACGACCAGGTCCGGCAGTCCTCGGAAGCTGATCTCCGCGCCGTAGCTGCCGGAGGGGGCGGTTCGCAGCTCGATCACGTACTGGTCGTAGGCCTGGACCACGAGGAAGTCGACCGGCTTGCCCGGGCCCGCCCCCACTTGGCGCTTGGCCCACCCCCGTTGACGTTTTCCCGCCGCAGGACGTGCAGGTGCGAGCCCGCCACGGCGCAGCCCAGCGCGGTGGAGTCCGGCATGAAGTGCAGGTCCTCGCGACGCAGCCCGGCCGCCGCGCCCCGCCGCAGGCCCACCCGGGCCAGCAGCAGCACGATGAACCGGTCCCGGGCCGACCGGCACGCGCTGAACAGCGCCACGATCTCGGCGTCGCTCGCGCGGTCGCGGGGCTTGCGCGGCACCTTGACCCGGTGCCGGGCCTTCATCCGATACCCCATCCCCGCGCTGCGGGCCTCAAGCGGCAGGTCCCTGCCCTCGGCCACCTCATACAGCTGGGCCAGTACTTCTCCCGGGACGGTCTTGTTCGTGATCCCATGGCAGAGGAACTGCCGTACGCCGGTCAGCACGTTCTCGATCCGGGCCGCCCCGCGGACGTGCTCGGCGCCGGGCCCGGCCAGCACCAGCCCCGACGGCGGCTCGATGCCCGTGGTCTCCTTCGACCCGTACCTCAGCCAGGTCACGAACAGCGCCAGCTCGGCGGCCGCCGTACGCCAGTCCCGGCCCGTCCGGACGCACCAGCGCAGGTACAACGCGATGTGCCCGGCGTACGCGTGGGTCGTCAACTCTGCCTGGTCTCGGCCGAACCGTACATGCCGAAGGAAAGCATCCGCCTCCGGCACCACCACCAACTCGTCATCCAGCACCGTCCAGTACCCGACCCCAGACGGTAGCCGAACAGGGAAAACCCGCAAGTTCCACTCCGCTCTCGTACGCAACATGCCACTACAGAAAGTGACAGCCTCAGAGATGCGTAGCAGAACCCCAGGTCAACACACGGAATGCAACGTCCCACGACACTCTTGTGCGCCCGGGAGAACGACGTAAGCCAGCACCGCCAGCCGGGCGTCGGCCGCCAGGCGCTCGCGCACCCGCCGCACGTACGTCTCGCTGGAAAAGCCGCGCAATCGCCGGGCTGTTCCTGCTGGGCTCGGCACTGGTCCGCTACGGGGTGATCGAGAAGATCGAGCGCTCCACCCGAGGGCCGCTCCTGCTGGGCCTGGCCTTCGCGGCGGGGCTGGCCGCTGCCCTCTGGGTTCAGGCCAGCATGCGGGCCGTGGGGGCCACGACGTACCTGCCTGCCACGACCACCCTGGCCGATCTGCTGCTCGCCGGTATCTACGTGTGCGCCCTGCTGGTCCTGCTCAGAGCGCCGCTGCGACCGGCGCTGCGGTTCGTCTTCGCGCCACTGGGCCGGATGGCGCTGACCAATTATCTGACCGCCACACTCCTCGTTCTGGCGGCCAGTCACCTCCTCGGCCTGCCGATCGGCCAGTCGTCCTCGGCCGCGTTCCAGGCTGCGGGAGTCATCCTCATGGCTCAGTGGCTGTTTTCCGCCCTCTGGCTGCGCCGCTATCGCCAGGGCCCCATGGAGTGGCTCTGGCGCTGGGCCACCTGGGCCCGCCGCCCCACCCTGCGCATCCCACGAGCTGAGCTCATCCCATGACAATCGGACGATGACCAGGAGCCGGCTGAATCGAGAGGCCTCCGTACGGACCTGTAGGACTCGAGATCGTGCGTCGCCTCCCTCAACCTGCCCGGCCACCCAGCGCTTGGGCAGCGGCACGAATCCGGTCGTCCGTAGGTCGCGGTGCACCCCCTCCACGTCGGTGCCGTCCACAGCGATCATGTTCTTGAACCCGGTGTCCAGCCCGCCTTGGTCACGTTGGGGTTGTCGGCATCGACCCTGTCCAGCGGGACCGCTCCGATGGCGCTGTCGTGCACGCCGGCGGCGGTCACCACCACAGCGATCACCGGCCCGAGCGCTTGACCGCCTCATCTCTTGGACAGCGGGAGGCCCTATTCGGTGGCGGCTGCGGCGTTGTCGTCGAACAGCACGCGTAGCGCGGTTGCTCGACTGTTGTTGACGTGCTCGACGGCGACGGCACCAGCTGCTGCCGGATCGCCGGATGCGATCGCCTCGTAGAGCCGGTCATGTTCGGCGCACAACCACCTGCTGGACTTGGCGGCGCAGCTTAGGGAGCAACAGCGTTGCCCCTGATCGCCTACTACGTCGGCAAGGGAAATGCTCGCTATCCCAATGTCTGAGAACGCGAACAGTAGCCGCTGGTACTCCGAGCTACTTGGGCTGGTCGAGCAGACCAGCGATTTCCTGCGATCAAAAGTTCTTGCAACGAGGGCGCCGGGTCTTGGCCGCGTAATGGCGGCCAAGACCTCATCAACGAGCGCCACGAATCGTCCCCGCCGGGCGACGCCCGCGTAGCTCGGTCAGGCGAGTAACAGTCTGAGAGCGCTGCGTAGGCTGACGCTGCGAAGTCAAGCCGCCCAGCCGCGCAGCGCGGCGGGGATCGTCGAGCGGAACGTGGTCTCGGCCGTGGCGGTGTCGAGGGCCCCGGCCAATTCGAGAGTCACCAGACCGTGCAGGGTCACCCAGAGGGAGAGCGCGATGGAGGTCGCGTCGCCCGAGAGCGCGGAGGCCGACCGAGCGCGGTCAATCGCCTCGATGAGCGGCCTGACGGGATCTGCGGCACTCACTTCGCCGGACGGGTCGAAGCTCTGCACGCCGCCGAACAGCACCGTGTAGAGGTGGCGGTGCTCGCGTCCCCATCGCCGGTACGCGACCGCGAGCGCGTAGAGGTCGGCGAGGGGGTCGTCGGAGGTCGGTACCGCCGACAGGTCCTGGAACAGCCCGGCGACCGCCCTGTCGCGCACTTCGGAGATCAGCCCGTCCTTGCCGCCGAACAGCGAGTAGACCGCGGCGGTCGCGGTCCCGGCGGCGGCGGCCAGGGCACGGATGGTGATCGACTCCCGTGGACGGGTCGCGAACATCTCGGTCGCGGACTCGATGAGGCGGTCCTTCACGGTGTCGTCGTTCGTTCTCGGCCTTCCCACGACGACCAGCCTAGCCGAGCTGCTATTGTATCCAAACATTGTTCTGAAACAACGTTTGGAAAAACTATGTCTCTCCCCGTTCCTCTCCGCCTCATCGGCCGTCTGATCCTGGCCGTGCTCGCCGTTGTGGGGCTGGCCGGGCTGTTCCTCACCCTGATCGTCCTGACGGACGGCGCGCGCTCCGGGCTCGCCGCCTGGCTGACCACCCTCGGAGCCGGAATCCTCGTCGCACTGTGGCGAGGCCGTGGCCGTAGGTGGCCGGGTCGGCTGTGGCCGTTCGCGCCGGTGGTCGTCGCCGCGGCGCTCACGGCGTCGGTCTGCGTCCCCACCGTTCCCACGACCCGGCAGTATCCGCCCGACCTGCCGTTCGTGGCCACGGGGCACTGGAGCTTGAGCACGGGAAGCCGGGTCGCGACCTACCACTATCCCCCCGCCGCCGGCGCCCCCCGGCGCCCCACCCCGTTGGTGTACCTCCACGGCGGGCCCGTCCGCGGCATCTCCGTGCTCGACCACCGATTCCTGCGGCTCCTGGCCGGGCAGGGCTACGACGTGTACGCCTACGAGCAGCCCGGCGGCGGACGGAGTGACCTGCTGCCCATGGAGCAGTACACGATCTCCAGGTCCGTACGCGACCTCGCCGCCTTCATCGATCGCCTGGACAAGGGTCCGGTCGACGTCCTCGGATTCTCCGCTGGCGCGGTCGTGCTCACCCGGGCCCTGACCACCCCGAGCGTGGCCGTCCGCGTGCACCGGGCGATCATCGCCGAGCCCGGCCCCATGGACGGCCCGACCGCGCTGATCAGCGGGCAACAGGGACGGCCGTCCGCGCGCGGTCTCGCGCCGGCCCCGACCGGACCGCAGGCGACGCGCGTCCCCCGGTACGCCGTCGCGCTCGGCCTCATCCAACTCGGGCTCCTCCCGCCCGACACGGGCCTGATCACGCAGGCCGAAGGCGTCAACGCGTTCAAGGCCGCCGATCTCGGCAGCGACACCGCCTCCGCCTACTGCGCGCAGGACGCCGGCCGCATCCCTGCCGAGGACACCGCGGAGAACTTCTCCTTCAGCGCCGCCGCGAGCCTGCGCATCCAGCAGACGATCAAGGACTCACCCTCCATCGCCCCCGAGCTGGGCCGCTCCCGCACCCCCGCGATGCTGATGATCGCCGAATGCTCCTCACAGGTGCGTCAATGGGCGACCGCCGTCCTCGCCGCCGACCCCGCCATCGAGCGAACCCAATACATGCCCAGTGTCGGACACCACATGTGGAACGGCCTCGACGACAACAACGAGCGCGCCGCCGCCGTCATCACGGCGTTCCTCCAGGGCGAGCCGCCGCCTTTGCGGAGCTATCCGACCCGCGCCGACATCTCCGCCTTCCTCCGCGACCACAGGTGAGGTCCACAGCGGGCCGACCGGACCTCAGGGCCGCCACCGATCGTGAAGCTACGCCGGGTTGCCCGCTTCTGAAGCCTTCACGGCGCTGCCGAGCGGTAGCGCGTGGCCACATCCAGCCGTACCTGGGTGTGGCCGAGTGCGGCGTCCAATCGGGAAGATCTTCTTCCCTGAAGATGTAGCGGCTCGCACTGGGGCTGCCTTCGCACTGGCTGAGAATCTGACCGAGGTCAGGCTCACCGCGCAACTGCTGACGAATCGACCTATCTGTGCGCGGTGGCCCCAAGCACAAAGTAACCCGACCATGAGGCTTCGGAGCCTAAGGACGCGGACTGGGTGGCGGCCTCGGACGCGAACGCGTCTCCAACGGATCTCGACTCGATCCGCGGCGCGGAGATGTTCGGTCTCGACCCCGACATGGCGTCGATCAACGGCCCGACCTCGTCCACCACCCGCTGCGGCGGCCGATTGTTGGGGCGCTCTCTTCGGCGGTGCCACCGGGACCTGGCCCGACAGGTACTCGGCGACCGTTCGCCGGTTCAGACCGGTCTCGGCCGCGATCTCCCGCAAGCTCATCGCGCCGGACTCATACAGGATGTGGATGATTTAAACCTGACGCCCAGCGTGACCGCGTCGTTGTCGGGATGGTTGGCACTGCGGGGGTCGCCGAGCTGGGCCACAAGGTGTTGGTGACCACATGGTTCACCCCGGGTGAGGTGCTGGGGGCGAGTGTCACCAGGGCTTCGCTGTCGAAGGCCTGGCCGTCCAGGAAGACGGCCGTGAGCCGGTGGTTGCCGCCGCTCAGCGCTGAAGTCTGGAGCTGGGCGCCGCCGTTCTCGTCGATGGAGTCTGTGCCGAGCAGCGTGGTGCCGTCCTTGAAGGCGACCTCCCCCTGCGGATCGACCAGGGGAGGCTCCACGCTGACCGTGGCGGACAGCGTGACCTGCTGCCCTTCGATCGAGGAGCCGGAGGGAGAGACGGTCAGCGTCGTCTGCGACGGCAGCGCATCCGGTAGAGAGGCGCGGGTGTGCGGGCCCGAGGTGGTGCCCTGGAGGGTGACATTGTTGGTCAGGGCGAAGACCCGGCCGGTGACCGCGGCGCCAGAGCCGACCGTGGCCGCGTTGTTGGCCAGCACGTTGCCGCGGAACGTCGAGCGGAGGACCTCTTCGGCCCGGGCCGCCGATTCGTACAGCAGCCGAAAGAGTGTCCGCTCGCGCAGCTGCAGGGGTCTGCCGGGTGAGCAGGGCCTCGATGAGGGCGCGGTCGAGGGCCTTGGTGCGGTCCGGAGTGCGGGCGCGGCGGATCGGGTCGCCAGTCAGCCAGTCCTGGTCGCGCCATCAGGCGCAGGCGGAGCCGAGCGCGTCCAGGCGGGCGTTGAAGGTGGCCGCAGCCGCGCCGCCCCAGCGGCCGGTGAACGAGGTGGCCAGGCTGTCGGCGCCGGCCTTGCCCTCCAGCGCGGTCAGTGGCGCGTCGGCGCCGAGCTCGGCGGCCAGGGCCGCCAGGCGTGCATCAAACCGCACCTCCGCCTGATCGACGCGTGCAGCCTGAGCTGGGCGTCCCCCTTACCGCTCCGTCCACCTGAGGTGCCGTGCTGAGCGCCGTGCCCGCGGCCCGCAGGCGTGCGGATCAGCTGGTGTCGCGGGCACGATCGGGGTCATCGCGGTGACGTTCGGGTGCTGGTCGGTGGGCTATAGAGCGACTGCGTTGGTGGCCTCGATCAGCTCCTGTTCGAGGAGCATCTCGACGGGCCGCGTCGTGATCTTGATGTTCAAGGTGTTCGACCCGGACGGCCTGCTCGGCCTCACGCTTGTGCTCTGGCAGCATGGCGCGTCGTTCGATCTCGCGCGTGACCGCTTCAAGGGCACGAGAGATCTGTCCATGGCCTTGGCGTGAGCGTTCTGCACGGACCTCAACTGTCTGCCGATCGAGCAGGTCCGCGCCGCTGGAAGGAGCGGGTCAACGAAGCGAGGACGAACGATCTTGACGTGGGACGAACAGCGGCGATCGTCACGGCGTCGAGGAAGAGCACGCTGCTGGAGCTGCTCATCAGTTGCTGATAGCGGGCGCCTGGCGCAGGTACGTGAGGTCCGCGACCTGATCAAGCAGGAAGGTGCCCATGTCGGCGCGGGTGATGGACAGCCCGACGATACCGTGTCCGTAGTGCCCGACCTTGATCTTGCCGGTTGCGTTCTTGTTGTTGAGTTTGGCCACGCGGACAAGCGTCCAGTCCGTGTCGGAAGCGCGTACGATCTCGGCCGCACGGCGTACCTCCTGGTAGGCGGTGGGTGCGGCGGTTTTGACGAACTGGACGAGGGCTTTGAACTTGGCGTCGGGGAGGTCCTGCGGGTCCGGGACGCTGCACGTGGAGACGACCACGAGCCGCCGGACAGCGCTCTTGTCGATCGCTGCGATGATGCGGCGGGTGCCGTCGCTGACCGCGCCGACCCCTTCGATCACCGCGTCGGCGTCCTGGACGGCGGCGAGAATGGCCTCGTCGTTGTCGAGTTGTCCGGCTACGACTGCCAGGTTCGGGTGCTCAATGGTGAGCCGTTCGGGGTTGCGGGCGTAGGCGGTGATGGTATGGCCGGCGTCGAGAGCCTGGCGTACCAGCAAGTGCCCCGTCCGGCCGGTGGCCCCGAACAATGTGATCCTCAAGGTGTTCTCCTGTCCGTCCAAGCACCAACTACTACATGATCTTTAGTGGTAAAGAAATTATAGCGGTCTAGGATGGATGTCAACATGGAGCAAGTGAGTGATCCACAGGTAGCGCGGTGCATGCAGATCCTGTCCGTCATCGGCGATCTGTGGACGCTTGCCGTCGTGATGACGCTGCAGAAGTCGGAGATGCGGTTCAACGAGCTGCAGCGGGCGATCCCACGGGTGAACGCGGTGACGCTGACCAGCCGACTCAAGAAGCTGGAAGAGGCCGGCATCGTCAGCCGGACCGTCGAGTCACGCGGCAAACAGTCGACCGTCTACGCCCTGACACCATTCGGGGAAAAACTGCTGCCGATCGTGGATGCGGTCCGAGCAGTCGCCCTCGACCTAGAACGCTCCGGAGACGCCCCGCGGTGACACGACGAGCGCTTCCCGCATCTATCGGTAATCAATCGACCACGCGGAGTTCGGGCATGGTTATGGGGAGAAGGGCCACGCTGGAGGTGTCCATCTCGATTCTCCGTCCGTCGCGGTAGGTGTCCGGTGTGAGGCGATGGCGCTGGCCGCCGTGGTCACCGGCCGGCACTTGAGCTCACCCGGTAGCGCAGGTGCGCGACACCGGGCGCGT
Source organism: Nonomuraea sp. NPDC005501 (assembly GCF_040605905.1). Classification (NCBI taxonomy): domain Bacteria; kingdom Bacillati; phylum Actinomycetota; class Actinomycetes; order Streptosporangiales; family Streptosporangiaceae; genus Nonomuraea; species Nonomuraea sp. NPDC005501. Next base: position 29,713 of record NZ_JBEXDT010000084.1, read on the forward strand.
CGAGCACCCGGGTCAACTCAGCTCGATGCGGTCGGCGCCGAACAGCCGCCGCCCGTCACCGAGCATGACCGGGACCAGGTGGATCTCCAGCTCGTCGAGCAGGCCCTCGCGCAGCAGCGACTGCGCGAGTCCGGCACCGTGCACCATCACGTCCTTGTCGCCGGCGGCCGCCTTGGCCTCACGCATCGCCGTTGCGACGTCGGGCACGTAGTGAACCCAGCCACTCGTGCAGCCGGATGCCGCCGATCCCGAGCCCGTCGCCCGGGCCGTTGCCCGGGCCGGCGATGAACCCGTCGAGCGACATCGACATGTACAGCACGGACTTCGCCATACGGTTTCCTTCCTTGCCGGCGCAGGGCAACCGCCCGCTGGCGGCCTTGCACCCCTGCACCCTGGGAGGGCTGGATCTTGATGTCTCCGATGAAGTCCACCTTGCCGCCGTGCCGCCCCGGTGAACAGTTCTGCTGGTGAACCCGGTTGGTCACTCGGCTTGGCAGGAATTGGTACCCGTCAGTAAGGTCCGATTCTGTGGACCGTTTGAGGACCAATTCCAGGCTGGCCGAGGACTTGCTCATCGAGCTGGACCGCGACGCCGGCGTGCCGCTGCACCGGCAGATCGAGGGGTCCATCCGCGCGAGCATCCGGGCCGGCCGGTTGCGAGCGGGTGCGTCGCTGCCGCCCACCCGCACCCTCGCGGCCGGGCTGGGGGTTTCCCGCGGGGTGGTCGTGGAGGCCTACCAGCAGCTCGTGGCCGAGGGCTATCTTGCCAGCCGATCGGGCGGTTACACCCAGGTCGCCGCGTCGATGCCGCCGGCTGCCGCCACCGCTGCGGCCGGCGCGGGCTCGGCGGCTTCGACGGCGCGGCCGGCTGCGCTCAGCGTCGGCTTCAGGGTCGACTTCGGGTACGGGCGCACCGACGTGTCGCAGTTCCCGCGGGCCGCCTGGCTGCGCTCGGTTCGTACCGTGCTCACCACCACACCCAACGACCGGTTCGCCTACCTCGACGGGCGCGGCGTGCCGGAACTGCACCAGGCCCTGTGCGACTACCTCAACCGGGTACGCGGCACGCTGGCCGTCCCCGGCAACGTGGTCATCTGCAACGGCTACGGGCAGGCCATCTCGCTGCTGATCCAGGTGCTCGCGCGGCGCGGCGCCAGACGGATCGCCCTGGAGGACCCGTCGTCCGACGACGATGCCCGGGTGCTGGCCAGGGCCGCGGGACTGGACGTGGTCGGCATCCCGGTGGGTCCGGACGGCGTTCAGGTCGGCGCCCTCGACCTGGCCGACGCCGACGCGCTGGTCCTCACGCCGTCGCACCAGTGGCCAACCGGCGGGGTGCTGCCGGCGGCGGCGAGGGCCGAGGTGATCCGCTGGGCGGGACGCCGCGGCGCGATCGTGATCGAGGACGACTACGACGCGGAGTACCGCTACGACCGGTCTCCGGTGGGCGCCATGCAGGGCCTGGCGCCCGATCATGTCGTCTATTGCGGTACGGCCAGCAAGACGCTCGCCCCGGGGTTGCGGCTCGGCTGGATGGTGCTGCCTGCCCATCTGGTGAGCGACGTCGTCGCGGCCAAGCTGCTCGCCGACCGCGGTTCGCCGGTCATCGACCAGCTGACGTTCGCCGACTTTCTCGGCCGCGGCGAGTTCGACCGTCACCTGCGCCGGATGCGTCCGGTGTACCGGCGCCGCCGCGACGCGCTGCTGGCCGCGCTGCGCACTCATCTGCCGGATCTGCGACCGGCCGGGATCGCCGCCGGGCAGCACGTGCTCGCCTGGCTCCCGCCCGGCCTGGAGGAGGAGGCGGTGGTGGCGGCGGCCGGCCGGCACGGGCTCGTCATCCAGGGCGTCGGGCCGTTCCGGATCGCCGGCGCCGGGCCCGGTGGCCTGATCTTCGGCTACGCCAGCCTCAGCGAGAGCGCCATCGCCGAGGGCGTCGCGCTGCTGGCGACGGCCATCCGGGAGGTACGGGGACGCTGATCCCGCGCCGTCGGCACATCCAGGACACGTGCATCACCGCGCCGGGCGGATGTTCTGGTTCAGGTGGAACACGTTCGCCGGGTCGTAGGCGGTCTTCACCGCGGTCAGCCTGGCCAGCTTCTCGGCAGAGTACGCCCGCCGCACGCCGCGCTGCCCATCGGCCAGTTCGTCGGCCGTCAACGAGTTGACGTACACACCACTCGCGTACGGCTCGAGCGACGCGCCGGCGGCGCGGGCGGCGCCCATCCTGGCGTTGTCCTGGGCCGGGTCGGTCCAGCGCGAGCCGGCACCGAACTCGAACATCGTGCCGCGGTGGCTGAAAGCCGCGTCCGTTTCCGGGACGTCGGCGATCGCGCCGCCGTGCGCCTGCAGGCCGACGCCCGGCAGGTCCGGGCTCGCGCTCAGGTCGGTGCCGCCGCGCAGCAGGAACGCCTCGATCGCCGCGGCGGGAAGGCTCCGCAGGTATTGCCCCTTGGCATAGCGGCGGTAGGCGTGGCCGCCGGCGGAGTCCTCGCGTTGCTGCAGTTCGAGGTAGGACGGTGTGGTGACGCGGGAGGCGACGGGGCGCCCGAGCGCCCGCATCGCGGGCAGCAGTCGGCGGCCCTCGGCCGGGTCGCCGACCCACACGAACCCCAGCGTGGCGATCGGCCCGGCGGGAGCGCTGCCGACACTGGCGGTGAACGTCGCCTGCCGGGGCGCGACGGCGTTCAGGTCGCGCCAGCCCTCGATGACCGGCACGGCGTCCTCGGCTCGGAAGTCGAACTCGGCGACCAGCGTCCGCGTGCCGGTGTGATGCAACTGGAACTCGAACTCGGTGACGACGCCGAAGTTGCCGCCACCGCCGCGCAGGCCCCAGAACAGGTCGGGGTTGTCGGTACGGCTCGCGGTCACCACGGTCCCCTCGGCGGTGACCATCGTGCAGGAGACGACGTTGTCGCAGGCCAGGCCGTACTGGCGGGCCAGCCAGCCCATGCCACCGCCGAGCGTGAGCCCGCCGACGCCGGTGTGGGAGACGTTGCCGGCGGTGGTGGCCAGGCCGTACGCCTGGGACGCCCGGTCCAACGCGCCGAGCAGCGCGCCGCCCTGCACCCGGGCGCGGCGACGGGCCGGGTCGATCCGCACGCCACCCATGGGCGTCAGGTCGATCATGAGACCACCGTCAGGCACGGCCAAGCCGGCGGCGTTGTGGCCGCCGCAGCGCACGCCGATCTCCAGGTCCAGTTCGCGGGCCATCCGCACGGCGGCGACCACATCGGCGACGCCGGCCGCGCGGACGATCATGCGAGGACGCCGGTCGACCATGGCGTTCCAGACGGTGCGGGCGGTGTCGTAGCCGGCGTCGCCAGGAGTGAGCACCTGGCCGTCGAAGCGGGTCGCTGTGGTTGTCATGCCACTCAGCCTGACAGGAATCGGTACACACTTTATGGTCCGATCCCGTAGGCCAATTGAGGACCAATTCAGGGTGGGTTGAAGCCATCGCCAAGGTCACCAAGGTCTTGGCACCTCGCCGCCGCACTCGTTGATCACCGGGTGGCGGCCGGCCGTAGCCATAGGAGTTCCAGGCCGTCCACGCGCGCGGGCGGCGGCGGCGCGAAAAGCAGGCATCGACAAGACGGCGGAGCCGCCCGTGGGATGGGACGTGCCACGCCGGCGGAGCGAGACGCTGACCCCTCCCGGCCGGGATGCTCTCACGCGTGATCCCCTGCCGGCTATCGATATCTATATCTATATGAAGGAATGGTTCATATCGATATTGGACATCTCTGCGCAACTTCTGATCTTCTCTTCGGCATGACACGACATCTCCGACTGCGCTCAGCGGTCATCACCTTGACCACTTCCGCGCTGCTGGGCGCTCCCGCCTACGTGGCAGATGCCGCCACCGGCGGGGCGAGCACCTCCAGCCTCGCCGCCCGGATGGAAAGCGACACCCCCTCCGGCGCCGACCTGACCAAGACGCTGCAGGAGCTCGAGAAGTCCTACGACGGGCGCATCGGCGCGGTGGGCATCGACCTGGGGACCGGTAGAACGGTCGGCTACCGGGCGGACGAGCGCTTCCCGTTCAACTCCATGTTCAAGGTGTTCGCGTGCTCGGCAGTACTGCACAAAGCGCGCACCGACGACCCAGGACTGATGGACAGGGTGATTCGCTGGCAGCCTGCTGAGATGGCCGAGTTGACCGCGAACTCCCCGGAGACCACCGAATACACCGACACCGGCATGACACCTGCGCAGCTGTGCCGCGCCGGGATCACCAAGTCCGACGGCTTCGCGGGCAACATGCTGCTGAAGCAGATCGGCGGGCCGCGCGGGCTGACCGAGTTCTTCCGCGCCACCGGTGATCGGACGAGTCGCCTGGACCGACCGGAGCCCGGGCTGATCGAGTGGAAGCCCGGCGAGGAGCGCGACACCACCACTCCCGCGGCGGCCGCGCAGACCTTCACCAAGCTCACCACCGGTAAGACTCTTCACACCCTCGACCGAGCGCTGCTGGTCGGCTGGCTGAAGGCCAACCGCACCGGCGCCAACCGGATCCGGGCGGGACTCCCCAAGGACTGGACGATCGGCGACAAGACCGGCAGCGGCGGCGCGAGCAACTACGGCACCGCCAACGACCTGGCGATCGTCTGGACACCCGGATCGAAGGCGCCGATCATCCTGTCGGTGTTCACCAACCGCAACAACACCAACACGCCGAACGACGACAAGGTGATCGCCTCCACCGCAGCTGCGCTGGCCAAGGCCCTCGGCAGGTTGTGACGGGCCATCGGGTCGAGACGCGGTCGTCCTCGTCCGGGCGATCGCCACGGTGGGCTCCGGCCTGGCCACCGGCTTCCTGACGTTCTGCCTGACGAGAGCTGCCGGCGGAGGGCGCAGCACTCGGCCGGGCCGGAGCCGAACCTGTTGGCCGATCGCATTGCTGACGGTTTTCGCGTCTGGGGTTGGACGAGGCGCCGGACTTCCTCCTCCAACCCCAGACAGGAATATGGGCCGATCCGGCCGGCTTACAGCTCCGGTGGAAACCAGGCTTGCAGGTTCTCGGGGTTGATCGGCATGGAGATATGTTCGTGCGTGATCGACCACTTGCCGTTCGACCGTCGGCAACAAACGGTCGATCGCACCCATACCGCGCTCTGGAGTCCGTCCTTGCGCGTTCCGGAGTCCAGGTGCAGCATGTGAGCGAACGCGACGTCGGTGCTCGTCGCGATCTTGAGGTCGTGCGTCTCCAAGCCGATGGGGCCGTCGTATCCGTCGAACCATCGCAAGAAGTTGCGACGGACTTCTTCGGGCCCCGCGAACTGAAGAGGGGGAACGGCATCGTAATAGACGATGTCGGATGAGTAATGGGACATGAGTCGATCAATGTCCTTCTGCTGGCAGGCATCGACTCGACTGCTCAAGAACGCTGCAACTTCGGCATCCTTAGAAGTCATCGCATCCCTCCGGTCAAGAATTCGACCGCAACCAGTTCGCCTGACCACGGTCCCTGTGGGTTAAGTGCTCCGACGACGCAGCCGCCTGGAATGTGAGGTGGGGCCGCCTTCGGAGCGGCCGTTCAGGCGGCGCGGCCGGCCTTGAGTGCGGCGGTGGTTTCAACCACGCGACGGGCCTGGTGGCGAGCCGCCTCCAAGGACACGTCGCCGGGCGGGCCGTCGCCGGCCACGTGGGAGGTGCCGTAGGGGTTGCCCGACCGGAACTGGACGGGATCGGTGTAGCCGGGAGGCACGATGATGCCGCCCCAGTGGTAGAACGTGTTCCCCAGCGCCAGGATGGTGGATTCCTGTCCGCCGTGGGCGGTGTTGGAGGCGGCGAAGGCCGAGTACACCTTGTCGGCGAGCTTGCCCTGGAACCACAGGGGGCCGGTGGTGTCGATGAACGCCCTGAGCGCGCCGGCCGGGTTGCCGAAGCGGGTGGGGGTCCCGAACAGCACCGCGTCGGCCCAGTCCAGGTCGTCGTGGCCGGCCTCGGCGACGTCGGCGGTGTCCTGGCGGTGCTGGACCCAGGCCGGGTTGGCGCTGATCGCCTCCGGTGGGGCCAGTTCGGCGACCTTGCGCAGTCGCACGTGCGCGCCGGCCTTTTCCGCGCCCTCGGCGGCGGCTTGCGCCAAGGCATGCACGGTGCCTGTGGCACTGTAGTAGATGATCGCGACGTTCACGGGTTCCATGATCGACTGCCTTCCATAGGGTCCGTCTCGGCAGTACGACGACACAGCTCTCCGGAATGTCAGGCACTCTGTCCGGATATGCCTGGCCCGCCGGCGACTTCTCCCGGATGTACGCGCGTTCGGACTCGGCGATCCCGGCGAAGAACGCGAACAGCGCGGCCCCGGTGCCCGCTCGGGTCGTACACGCGCTGCAGCGAGCCGACCAGGATGGCCTGGGCCGGTCGGCCTTCCTGCCGCCCGGTCGCCTGCGCCCAGTGCCCCACGTAGCGCGCGCTCCGGGCAGGGACCCAGCCTGACCGGGTCCGGCCGACCTCGGGCGGCTGCACAACGCCAAGATCCGGTTCGATCCTCCCCGAAGGCCCTCAGGCGCCGGTGACGCCGTCCACGCCCTGCCGGATCAGGTCGGCGTGGCCGTTGTGCCGGGCGTACTCGCCGATCATGTGGTTGAACACGAGACGGAGCGAGACCGCACCCCAGTTCGGCACCTCGAACGTGGTGTCCAGCGAGGCCCCGGCCGACGCCTGCCGGGCCAGCTCCTGCTCCTCCAGCAACCGCGCGTAGTCGGCCTCGGCGCGGGCGGGGTCGAGGTCCTCGAAGTCGGCGTCGGGCCGCTCGGGCGTGGAGTACAGCTTCGGTACGTCCTCGCCGCGGAAGTGCTGTCGGAACCAGATGCGCTCCACCTTCGCCAGGTGCCGTACGAGGCCCAGCAGCGACAGGTTGGAGCCGGGGACGGGCGCGACGGCGAGCTGCTCGCCGGTGAGTCCGGCGCACTTGTGCAGCAGGGTCGAGCGATGCCAGTCGAGCAGGCCGCGCAGCAGCTCGGCCTCGGGTGCGACGAGCGACCCTTCGGGGCGGGTCACTTCGGGAGCGGTCCAGGTCATCCGGACATGATCCCACGGGCGGCGGGATGGGTTGTGAGGACGGAGCATCGATAATGCCGAGATGATCGACAAGCAGATGCCGGGGCCGCGCCCCCTACTGCGCCGTCCCGAGGACGGCGAGCTGATCGACGTGGCGGGAGTGGCCCACTTCTTCCGCCTGACGGGTGAGCACACGGGCGGCCGCTTCGCGTTCGAGGAGTTCACCCTGGCCGGGGGCATGGTGGGGGCCCGTCCGCACATACATCACGGGCACGACGAGTATTTCTACGTCCTGCAGGGTGATCTGAGCCTGCACCACGGCGACGGGGAGGTGACGGTCGGCCCCGGGCACCTGCTCGCCGCGGTGCGCGGAACCCCGCACGGCTTCCGCAACGCCGGGACGGAGCCGGTCCGCGCCTTGTGCCTTTACACGCCGGCCGGGTACGAGGGCTACTTCCGCGAGGTGCATGCGGCCGTGGCGGCCGGCGCGGAGGTGACCGACGAGCTCCTGGCGGAGTTCCGCGCCCGCCACCGCACGACCTCCCTCTAGCCGGTGCCGACCGGCGAAGCCCGCGCAGGACGTTGAGGGTCCCGCGCGGGCCGCGGCGGATGCGCGTGGCACGGCTCAGGCCCGGGGGTGGGTCAGGCGGGCAGGTCGGCCACGCGGGCGGCGATGCGGCCGAACAAGTCACCGATCGCGGTCAGCGCGGCGGCGTGCAGCATGTCAGCCGGGATCGGCGTGCCGTCCGGGCCCGCCAGGGGCCGGGTCGCGCACGCCTCGGCCACGACGGTGGGCCGGTAGCCGAGGTTGAACGCGCCCTGGGCGGTGAACTGGACGCACATGTGGGTCATGAAGCCGGCCAGCACCAGGTCCGGGCCCGCGTCCAGCCGGCGCAACGTCTCCAGCAGTTCGGTCTCGTGGAAGGAGTTCGGGAAGCGCTTCACCACGACCGGCTCGCCGTCCCGCGGCGCGACCTCCGCGGCGATCTGCCCGATCTCAGCGCGGATGTCGTACGGGCTGCCTTCGCCACCGTCGTTGACGACGTGCACCACAGGGATCCCCGCAGCGCGGGCCCGGCTCAGCAGGTGGGCGGCGGCGTCCAGAGCACGGGCGGCGTCCGGGAGCGCCATCACTCCGGTGCGGTAGGTGTTCTGGAAGTCGATCATGATCAGGGTGCCGGTGGACAGCGCAGGCAACGCGCCGTCCAGGCCGATCACGTCGCGCAGCGTCGTCGAAACAGGTGTCGTCGAAACAGTGGTCATTTCATCCTCCTGGGATCTTCGGGGCATCCGGCCGGGGCTTCCAGGAGCCCGACCCGGGGTTTGCGGCCGGGCGCGGGCAAAGCCGGCAGGGTGAGTCACCGGCCGCGCGGGGCAGGCCGGAACACGGGGAGACAGGTCAGGTCAGGCGGCGGTCCGGAACCGTCGCCGGTAGGCCGCCGGGGTGGTGCCGAGCCGCCGGCGGAACGCCCGGTGGAGCGTCTCCACCGAGCCCAGGCCACACGCGGCGGCCACCTGGTCGAGCGGCTCGTCGGTGCCCTCCAGCAACCGCCGCGCGGCCTCCACCCGTGCCGCCTCCACGTAGGCGGCCGGGGTGAGGCCGCTCTCCTTACGGAAGACGCGGGCGAAGTGCCGCTCGCTGAGGCACATCCGTTCGGCGAGCGCCGCCGCCGACAGGTCGGCGAGGAGGTTCGTGGCGATCCACGCCCGCAGCTCGTCGATGTCACGCCGCTCCGTCGGGGCCTGCCACAGCGGGACGCTGAACTGGCTCTGCCCGCCCGGCCGCTTGAGGTACATCACCAGTTGCCGGGCGACCGCCAGGGCGAGCCGTTCGCCGTGGTCCTCGGCGACCAGAGCGAGCGCGAGGTCCATGCACGCGGTGATGCCCGCGCCCGTCCACACGTTCCCCGAGCGGATGTAGATCGGGTCGGGGTCCACGGTGACGTCGCGGTGCTCGGCGGCCAGCAGGCCGGCGGTGGCCCAGTGCGTGGTCGCCGTCCGGCCCGACAGCAGCCCCGCGGCGGCCAGCAGGTGCGCGCCGACGCACACCGAGGCCACCCGGCGGGCATGCCGGGATGTCTCGGCGATCCAGTCGACCAGGGCCGGATCGATCACCGGCATGCCGCGGGCGTCGACCGCACCGGGCACCACGAGGGTGTCCACTCGCTCGCCGACCTGGTCGAACGGCAGGTCGGTGGCGAGCCGGACCCCGGCACTGGTGCGCACCTGGCCGCCGTCGGCTCCCGCCAGGAGCACCTGGTAGGGCGTCTGTCCGGACATCTCCCGGTTCGCGACCGCGAACACCTCCGCAGGCCCGGTGACATCAAGGAGATCGACGTCGGGGAACACGGCGACAACAACACGGTGCGGAGCGGGCATGCGCTCATTGTCCCCGGTGTCGCCTTATGTCCGCCATGACGGTCTTCTGGCAGATCCGGACACCGCCGGTGGCCGCCGGCGCGAGTGCCGCCTCCGGCAGCCCTGCCGGAGGCGGCGAGGTCGCATCACGCGACGGCGGTTCCCTCAAGCTCGACCATCAGGGTGGGGATCGCCAGGCGGGTCACCCCGAGCATCGTGGTGGACGGTGCCACCCCGGCGGCGCCCAACCGCGACGCCAGCACGCCGTAGTGCTCGAAGAGCCGATCGACGTCGGTGGTGTAGACGTTGAGCCGGACGAGATGCGCGAGAGACATGCCGGCCTCGCCGAGCACGGCCTCCAGGTTGTCGAGGCTCAGCGCCAACTGCGCCGCCATGTCGTCGTCATGCTGGGGCTTGCCGTCGCCGCTCATCGCGGTCTGCCCGGAGACGTACAAGGTCCGGGTGTGCCCGGAGACGAGCTCACCCTGGTTGTACCCCAGCTCCGTCGACCACGCCCACGGGTTGACCGCCGTTCGTTCCATCGCCATATCGGCTCCATTCGATTCCTTGGGAGTACGTACGTCGATCGGCTCGGTGGCCGCCATCTTCGACGTCGCGTCGCCGAGCCTCCCAACGAATCACGACATCCTGTGTCGTGTATTTCGATAGGGTTTTCGTGTGCGCGCCGACCGGTTGGTCTCGCTGGTGCTGCTGTTGCGGCGGCACGGTCGGCTGTCCGCGGCCGCGCTGGCCCGCGAGCTGGAGGTGTCCACCCGCACCGTGCTGCGCGACATCGAGGCGCTGTCCGCGGCCGGCGTCCCGGTCTACGCCGAACGGGGCCGGCACGGCGGTTTCGCGCTGTTGCCCGGTTTCCGGACCGAGCTCACCGGACTGAACGCCGACGAGGCCCTTGCCCTGCTGGTCGCCGGATCGCGGCGCGGCGCGCAGGCCTTCGGCCTCGGCTCGGCGCTCGCTTCGGCGATGCTCAAGGTGGTCGACGCGCTGCCCGACAGCTATCGGGCCACCGCGGCCGGAGCGGCCGAGCGATTGCTCATCGACCCGGAGACCGACCTGCTCTCGCGCCGGCTGGTCGATGAGGAGGTGCCCGACGCCATAGCGGCCGAGATCCTGCGCGCGGTGTTCGCCGGACACAAACTGCAGATCCACTACGCGGCTGTGGATCAGCCCCCGAAGTGGCGCACGGTGGACCCGATCGGCCTGGTCACCATCCGTGACCGGGGCTACCTGCTCGCCACGAGGTCCGGCGCGGACCGCACCTACCGGCTGTCCCGGGTCCTGGCCGCCAAGGAACTCCCCGAACCCGCACAGCGACCGGACCGGGTCGATCTGGACCGGGCCTGGCAGGAACGCAGCAAGCGGTTCCGGACCGGCGGCGACCAGGTCACCGTGCTGGTACGGCTGCACCCGGCACGACGGGAGGACCTGGTGGGCACCGCGCTGGCCGTCCTCGCCGAGGAACCCGACTCAGACGGCTGGCTACGGCTGGAGGTGACCTTCCAGGACACGAGACACGCCGAATGGGCGCTGTGGCAGCTCAGCACCAGCGCGGAAGCTCTCGCCCCGCAGTGGTTGCGCACCTCCCTGCGCAACCGCGCCGCCGCCATCGCCACCCGCTACGGAGCGTCATCCTGAGAGCTGTGAGCGCGCCGGCGGTCAGAGGGGCAGCGCCGGCCTGGGCAGCGCGGGCGCGCCGACTTCCATGGTGAGCCGGAGCAGGCTGGGCGTGTGCCGAGTCCCCAGCATGCCGAGGTTCGTCACGAGAAGTCCGTCTTCGACGACGGCGATGGCCGTGGGGCCGTCGAGTCCGTCGTCGGCCGTCGCCAGGACAGTCGTGGTTCCGTCGGGGGCGATGCGCCGCACGGTGTTCTCCGGGTGCACAGCGAGATAGAGAGTGCCGGCGGCGTCGAAGGCGAGATCATCCACCGGGATGTTCGCATGCACCTCGGTGACCCTGCCCGGCCGGCCGTCCTGGATGTCGACGCGGAGCACGGTGGCCTGCGCCGTGTTCGTCACGTAGAGGCCGTCGTCCCAGACCTTCAGGCCGTTCACTCCCGTCGACGAGACGGGGTCGTGCGGCGACGTCGGTTTCATCCGGTCGTCGTCCAGCCAGGGCCGCAGTGTGTCGTCGCCGGGCGGCAGGAAGAGGATCTCCCCGTTGACGGAATCCGCCGCGAACAGGGTGCCCGCCTCGTCGAAGGTGATCCCGTTGAGCCCGGTGCGGATGCCGGCGGCGGCGAACCGGGCCCAGCGGCCGGTGGCGTCGCACCTCCAGATCCCCGCCACGTTCGCGTCCTCGCTGCGCACGGCGACGTAGAGGCGATCATCGGCGTCCGAGGCGATGCCCACCGCCATCGCGCCCGCGCCCGGCCCGGCGACATGCTCCGCACCGGTCGTCGAACGCCAGACCGTCCCGCCCGTCAGCAGCGTCGTGCAGATGGTGCCGTCCGTCAGGACGACGATGTTCTCCGGTGTCTCACCGGCGCCGAAGTCGAAGGACGCCACGGTGGTGATGCGCTCGACGATGCTCGACGATGTCATGTCTCTCCTTCGGGGGCGGGTTCACTGCCGGCGCGGCGACGGCCTTCGAGAAGAACACGGCTCGGTCGGTTCATCATCCATACCCAGGTGGGTGATCAACGGCAGGCGCGACCCACGGCCCGGCCCCGGGCACTCTGCGCGTGTTGACCAGGACCGGTGAAGCGCGCGTGCGTACCGAGGTCGCCCAGCCGGTCGAGCGCGGCCAGCCAGCTCGCCCCGCCCGCCCCGTCCCGCGCGGTGACCACCTCGCGCTCGCCCAGCAGCGCCATGACCGCCGTGCGGACCGGGCCGTCGGCGGTCAGCACGCCGCCCGCCAGCACGATCGGCCCTTCGCCGGGCACGCGGCCCGCCGTCGCCTGGCTAGAGGTAGGTAGGGGCAAGTGGAATTCCTGGTGTAGCGGTGAAATGCGCAGATATCAGGAGGAACACCGGTGGCGAAGGCGGCTTGCTGGG
>NZ_JBEXDT010000085.1:0-41831 GCF_040605905.1 Nonomuraea sp. NPDC005501
GCCGTCCGCGCGGCCGGCGACCTCGACGCGATCCCCCTGGTCTCCAGTGTCCCGGGCGCCGGGCTGATCGCCAGGGCGGCCAGGCTCGTGGCGCGGGACCGGCACCACCGGCCGGAGGTTCCCCGGCTGGTGGCCCCGCGCACCACGTTCAACGGCCCGGTCAGCGCCGAGCGGCGCGTGTCGTTCGGCTCGGTCCCGCTCAAGGACGTCAAGAGCGTCGCCAAGGCCAACGGCATCAGCGTCAACGACGTCGTCATGACCCTGTGCGCCTCGGCCCTGCGCGCGTGGCTGGTGGAGCGGGACGCGCTGCCCGCGGAGCCGCTGGTCGCCGCCGTCCCCGTCGCGGTCCGTACGGGGGGCGCCCGGCAGCTCGTCGGCAACCAGATCTCGGCGATGGTCGCCCCCCTCCCCACGCACGTCGCCGGCGCCCGTGACCGGCTGCGTGAGACGGGGGCCGCGATGCGGGCGGCCAAGCGCCGGTTCGCCGAGGCGCCGGCCTCCTGGCCCGCGGACCTGTGCTCGCTGCTGCCCGCTCCGCTCACGAGCCTGGCGACGCCGGCGCTCTTCCGGCTGGCGTCGGTGGCGTTCCCGCCCATCAACATCATCATCAGCAACGTGCCCGGCCCGCAGTTCCCGTTGTACCTGTGCGGGGGGCGGGTGCTGTCGTACTACCCGCTGTCGGTGGTGTCCGACGTGAGCGGCGGCCTCAACATCACGTGCTTCTCGTACGACGGCATGCTGGACTTCGGCGTCGTCGCCTGCCCGGAGCGCGCGGACGACGTGTGGGGCATGCTCGACCATCTGCGCGCGGCGCTCGACGAGCTGCTGGCGCTCGACGCCTAGTGACCCCACGGCCCGGCACCGCACCGCGACCCGGCACCCCGCCCCGGGCCAGGCAGGGGCCGGGCCAGGGCCGGGTCAGGCCAGCGAATGGGCGATGAGCTCGGCCACGGCGTCCGGGTCGAGCTGGTGGCCGGTGAGCTGACAGAGCGTCTCCTGGTAGAGCAGGACGGCGGCGAACGTGGCCGCCGCCACCTCCAGCCGCGCCGCGTCGCCGCGCGCGCCCGGCAGCGCCAGCTCCAGCGCGAACCTGGCGCGCCGGATCAGCTCCCCGTTCAGGCGGCCGAGCCGCTCCCGTACGGAGCCGTGGGTGTCGGCCTCGCGGAACAGGATGCGCCGCATCGCCGGTGAGGCCCGCAGCGGCAGCCCGCGCGCCAGCCGGGACAGCGTGCCGGCCGGGTCGCCGGGGACCGCGTCGACGTCGCGCCCCTCCTCGACGATCGTCCGCTCGTCCACCAGCGCGACCAGCACGTCGATCTTGCGCGGGAAGTAATGGAAGACCAGTCCCTTCGGCACCTGGGCCAGCCGGGCGATGACGGAGGTCGGGGTGGCCTCGTAGCCGCCTCCGGCGAACAGCTCCTCCGCCGCGTCCAGGATGCGCTTGCGCGCGTCACCGCTCACCACAGCCGCACCTTAAGCCTCCGCCCGCTCGCCCCGCCATCCCGCCGGAGGGAGACCCTTGTCCTGATCGCCGAGGCCGCCGGGCACTGACCCGGGGCGGGGCGGCGGCGGGGGGCTGCCACCGGCCGCCGCGGAGGCGGACGGGATACTGGGGCGATGCGAGTGATAGGCGACACGGACCTGTCCGTTTTCCCGATATCCCTGGGCACCAACGTCTTCGGCTGGACCGCCGGCAAGGAGGACGCGTTCGCGGTCCTCGACGCCTACGTGGAGGGCGGCGGCAACTTCATCGACACCGCCGACGTCTACCCGTACTGGGCCACCGGCGAGCCGACCTCCGAGATCATGATCGGCGAGTGGCTGGAGGCGCGCGGCAACCGCGAGTCCGTCGTGCTGGCGACCAAGGTCGGCATGCTGGAGGGCGTCAAGGGTCTGGCCCCGGACACCATCCGGACCGCGGTCGAGGGGTCGCTGCGCCGGCTGCGCACCGACTACATCGACCTCTACTGGGCGCACGTGGACGACCGGGACACGCCGCTCGCCGAGACGCTCGGCGCGTTCGACGCGCTGGTCCGCGAGGGCAAGGTCCGGCACGTCGGCGCCTCCAACTACCAGGCCGACCGGCTGGCCGCGGCGCTGAAGGTGTCCGACGACGAGGGCCTGACCCGTTACGTGGCGCTCCAGCAGCAGTACAACCTGGTGGAGCGCGACTACGAGGGCGAGCTGCGTGACGTGGTGGCCCGGGAGGGGCTGTCCAGCACGCCGTGGTCGTCGCTGGCGCGCGGCTTCCTGACCGGCAAGTACCGCCCCGGGGTCACCGTCGACAGCCCCCGGGCGAAGGGGGCCGGCGAGTACCTGAGCACGGAGCGGGGGCCGCGCACCGTCGAGGCGCTCGTCCGGGTGGCCTCGGCGCGCGGGGTCGAGCCCGCGTCGGTGGCGCTGGCCTGGCTGGCCGCGCAGCCCACGGTCGCGGCGCCGATCGCCAGCGCCCGCAATGTGGCGCAGCTCCGGCCGCTGCTGGAGGCCGCCGCGCTCAAGCTGGACGCCGACGAGCTGCGCGTGCTGGACGAGGCCTCCCGTCCCTGAGCCGGCGACCCCGGCCGCGCCGAGCGCCCATGCGCGAACCGGCGGGCGGCGGCGCCGTCGTTATCTCATCTTGATCAAAAAGCATGATCATGTGATACTTGACGCGCCCCGTTGCCGAAGTCAGAGACAGCGCTTCTCAGCGCAGGATGCTCGAGCACGCAGCCGCAGATCAGGATCGACGTAGGGAACGCCCTCATGCCGCTTGCCACGGACCCCACCGTGTCCAAGCCACGAGTCCTTCCGTTCTACCGTGTGGTCCCGCGGCTCCTCAGGGACCCCGTCACCGAGCTGACCCGCATGGGCGTGGAAGCCGAGGGCGGGGTCGTCCGGCTCGACATCGGCCCGTTCCGGCCCTACCTGGTCTCCCATCCTGACCACGTCCGGCAGGTGCTGGAGACGCGGGCGGCCGGCTTCGCGCGCGAGGGCGTGTTCTGGCGCCCGCTGCCCGGCGGCGCCGGGCGGGGCGTCCTCGGGGACGGCGACGGCTGGGCGTCCGGCCGGGAGATCCTCCAGCCGCTGCTCACCGCCTCCGGGGTCGCGTCGCCGGCCGAGGACATCGCCGGCGTCGTCGCCGGGCGCGTCACCGCGCTGGACGAGGACGCGCGCGGCGGCCGGCTGGTCGACGCCGCTCACCTGATGGCCACGATCACCGACCACGTCCTCGTCAGGGTGCTGTTCGGCGGACACGTCCCGCCGCGGGCGGGCGAGCGGGAGGCGGGCGAGCGGCTGCTGCCGGATCTCGCCGTCTGCGCCACGGCCGCCGGGGTCCGCCTGCCGTTCCCGTTCGTGCCGTACGCGATGCGGGCGCCCGGCGACAGCACCTTCCTGGACGCCGCGCGCAGGATCGACGACGTCGTACGCCCGCTGATCGAGGATGCCCGCGCGGCGGAGCACCGGGGCGGCGACGCCCCCGGGCGGCCGGACGCGGTGGTCACGAGCCTGATCAGGGCCAGGATCAGCGAGGACGGCGCGGGCGGCGCGGACCTCCCGGGGCGGGTGCGCGACGACCTGGTCGGCGTCTACGGAGCCGCCGCCGAGACCACGGCGACCGCGCTGACCTGGCTGTGGACGTTGCTGCACGACCATCCCGAGGTGAACGCGCGGCTGCGTGACGAGATCGAGTGGGTCGTGGGCGACGGCCCGGTACGGCCCGGCCACGTCCAGGAGCTGACGTACCTCCGGATGGTGCTCCAGGAGCTGCTGCGCGTCCATCCGCCGGCGTGGATCATCCCGCGGCAGGCGGTGAGGGACACGGAGATCGGCGGCGTCCCGATCGCGGAGGGCTCGCAGGTGCTCGTCAGTCCGTACACGACGCACCGGCTGGAGGCGTTCTGGGAGCGGCCGGCGGAGTTCGACCCGGAGCGCTGGGCGCCCGAGCGCCACGAGCGGCGGCACCCCTACGCCTACGTCCCGTTCGGCGCGGGGTCGCACGGGTGCCCGGGGCAGGACCTGTTCCACCTGCAGGCGGCGCTCGTGGTGGCCGCGCTGGTCGGCAGGTACCAGCCGGAGCTGGCCAACCCGCAGCGCTTCACGCCCGTTCCGGGAGCCGTCGTACGGCCCAGGGAGGCGCCGCTGCTGCGGCTGCTCCCGGGCGGGCGGGACGAGGAGTCCCGGAACGGCGCCTGGCCGTCGGCCGTCCCGCTGCCCGCCATCGGCGGAGGGCCGGCGCACGACTGGACGTGGCCGATGGGCGGGGGCGCGTGAGCGCAGCCCGGCGGACGCCCGGGGGTCCGTGCCGGTGAGGCCGCGAAACCCGGCCTCTCGCAAGGAGAATTGACTAAAAGTCGCGACAAGAACGGATATGTTGGTTCAAATCACCTTGGTAACTTGAGCCATGATCAGGCCCTTGCTAAGGTCCCGAGGATGTCAGCGCTGGTATGCCACGGCATGTCCTGGTCGTCAGCCATTCACATGGACTTCGCAGGGTAGGTACTATGCGCCCCCGCAATTCACGTCTGCGGACCAAGGTCACGGCGTTGCTCCTTTCCCTGACGGCGCTGTGGGTCTTCGCGGCCTGGGTCACGCTGCGTGACGGGGTCAACCTGCTCTGGGTGTCGCAGATCGACACCAGCGTCATCGACCCGAGCCAGCCGCTGCTGGTGGAGCTGCAGCGCGAGCGCCGGATGACGATGATCCGGCTCGGCGACCCCTCCCCGCGCACCCGCCAGGACCTCAAGGCCCAGCGCGAGGCGGCCGACCGCGCGCGGACCACCTTCACGGCCGCCGCCCAGGAGTGGATCGTCGACTGGGCCCTGGACGACGAGGGCAGCACCCGCCTGAGCCAGACGTTCAAGCGCCTGGAGGGTCTCGACACCATCCGCCAGACCGTGGACGCCGGTCAGCTCACCCGCTCCCAGGCCGCCACCACGTACGACGAGATCATCGACTCCTTCTACAGCATGCACAGCCTCATCGGCACCGTGGACGACCAGACGATCGCCAAGGACATCCGCACGCTGGGGACGCTCAGCAAGGCCCGCGAGATGCTCTCCCGCGAGGACGCGCTGCTGGCCGGCGCGATCGCCGAGGGCCGGCTGACCGTCGAGGAGAAGACCAAGTTCACCGAGACGGTCGGCGCCTGGCACATCATGACCGAGCAGGCCGCCATCGACCTGCCCGCCAACGAGCGGCCCGCGTACGATGCCCTCACGATCAGCAACGGCATCGTCCGCCTGCACAACCTGGAGACCCTGGTCGCCGAGTACGGCGGGGGCCGCGAGGGCATCCCGTTCGGCGCCGACCAGTGGGCCTCGGCCACGGAGCGCGGGCTGGCCGAGTTCAACGCGTTCGTCGTCGGCGCCGGTGACCGGCTGGTGGAGCGCACCACGCCCGTCAGCATCGGCGTCATCATCCGGCTGGCGCTGGCCGGCGGCCTGGGCCTCATCGCGGTCATCGCGTCGATCGCCCTGTCGATCTCCACCACCCGGCAGCTCCTCGCCCAGCTGCAGAAGCTGCGCGACGCGGCGCACGAGCTGGCCGACGAGCGGCTGCCCGCCGTCGTGGACCGGATCGGCCGCGGCGAGAGCGTCAACGTGGACGTCGAGGCCCCGGCCCTGCGGTTCGGCGACGACGAGGTCGGGCAGGTGGGCCAGGCGTTCAACTCGGTGCAGCAGACCGCGCTGCGGGTCGCCGCCGAGCAGGCCGAGCTGCGCCGCAGCATCCGCGACATCCTGCTCAGCCTGGCGCGCCGCACGCAGGGCCTGGTCCACCGGCAGCTCACCGTCCTCGACGTGATGGAGCGCCGCGAGGCCGACCCGGAGGAGCTGAAGGAGCTCTTCCGGCTGGACCACCTGGCGATCCGCATGCGGCGCAACGCCGAGAACCTCATCGTCCTGTCCGGCTCCTCCCCCGCCCGCACGTGGCGGCGCTCGGTGCCGATGGTGGACGTGGTCCGCGGCGCGCTGGCCGAGGTCGAGGACTACACCCGCGTCACCATCACCCCGATGGGCGACGTGGTGCTCGTCGGCCGGGCCGTCGGCGACGTCATCCACCTGCTCGCCGAGGTGATCGAGAACGCGGTGTCGTTCTCGCCGCCGTACACGACGGTGCAGGTCAGCGGGCAGCTCGTGGCCAACGGTTACGTGATCGAGGTCGAGGACCGCGGCCTGGGCATGAAGCCGGAGGACCTGGCCGCCGCCAACGAGCGCATCGCCGAGCCGCCCGAGTTCCGCATCACCGGCACCGCCCGGCTCGGCCTGTACGTGGTCAGCCGTCTCGCGGAGCGTCACGGCATCCAGGTGGTGCTGAAGGCGTCCCCGTACGGCGGGACGACGGTCGTGGTCCTGCTGCCGCAGGAGCTCGTCCAGATGGACGACGCGCCGAAGCCGCACGAGGACCTGCCGACGTCGCTGCCGCGCAGGCAGACGGGCCTGGCGACCGCGCCGAGGCCGGTGAACGGGGAGAACGTCCGCACGCTGAAGGTGGCCTCGAACCGCAGGGCGCTGGCGCTGGAGCCGGACGAGCTGACAGACCTCCCCGAGCCGAGAGAGCCGGCCGATCTCGGCCGTCCACGCAGGGTTCCGAGCCATCGGAGGCCGGAGATGGAGCAGCCGCACAGAGAGCCGGCCCGTAGAGAGCCGGCCCACGGAGAGCCGGCCCGCGGAGAGCCGGCGGGGACGGCGCCGGAGCCCTCGGCGGTGGAGCGGCCCGCGGCGGCGTTCACGCCCGGCGGTCTGCCGCTGCGGGTGCCCCAGGCCAGCCTGGCGCCCGCCCTGAAGGAGGAGCCGCCGCCCGTGGGGGCGGCGGCCGAGGAAGACGATGACGAGCGCTCCCCGGAGGAGATCCGGGCGATGATGGGATCGCTGCAGTCGGGCACCCGGCTGGGCAGGACCGACGCGGCCCGGCTCATGGGCGAGCGGCGACCGGGAGGCGACGCGTGACACCGAGTTCCGGCACGGATCTCAACTGGCTTCTCGACGATCTGATCGGGCGCATCCCCGAGGCCCGGCACGCCATCGTGCTCTCCTCCGACGGGCTGCTGATGGCCTCCTCGGCGGGGCTGGAGCGGACCGACGGCGAGCATCTGTCCGCGGTGGCGTCCGGGCTGCAGAGCCTGGCCAAGGGCGTCTCCGAGCGGGTGGAGGGCGGCCCGATCAGGCAGACGGTGGTCGAGTGGAGGTCGCAGTTCCTCATCGTGACCAACGCGGGCGAGCGGGCCTGCCTGGCGGTCCTGTGCGCGCAGAACGCCGACATCGGCCTCGTGGCGTACGAGATGGCGATGCTGGTGGCGCGGGTCGGCCAGTACCTGACCTCGGCGGCGCGCACCGGCGAGGCCGTCGCCGGGAGCGAACGGTGATGACGACCGGGGACCCGGGAGAGGAGCACTGGGTCGACCCGGAGATCATCCGTCCCTACGTCGTCACGCGAGGGCGCACCCGGCCCGCGCACGGCCGGTTCGACCTCATCTCGATGGCGCTGGCGGTGGGCCCGCCGCCGGGCCCGGACGCGGGACTCGACCCGGAGCATCTCCGGATTCTCCAGCTCTGCCGCGAACCCAAATCGGTGGCGGAGATCGCCGCTCACCTCAACCTGCCCGCGGGAACGATCCGCGTGCTGCTCGGCGACCTGTTCGACAGGGAGCTCGTCTCGGCCCAGGAACCGCAATCCGAGGTGGACATGCGTGACATGAGGATGTACAGGGCGGTGCTCGATGGTCTTCGGTCGCTCTGAGCGCCCGCGCCTGCCCACGGCGATCAAGATTCTGATCGCCGGGGGCTTCGGTGCCGGCAAGACGACGATGGTCGGCGCGGTCTCGGAGACCAGGCCGCTGCGGACCGAGGAGGTCCTCACCGACCGGGGCGTCGGCGTCGACGACATCTCCTCGGTGGAGGCCAAGCGGACCACGACCGTGGCCATGGACTTCGGCCGCATCACGCTGTCCAACGACTACGTCCTGTACCTGTTCGGCACGCCCGGTCAGGAGCGGTTCTGGTTCGTCTGGGACGAGCTGGCCGAGGGGTCGCTGGGCGCGGTGATCCTGGCCGACACCCGGCGCCTGGCCGACTGCTTCCCCTCGGTCGACTACTTCGAGCGGCGGGGCACGCCGTTCGTGGTGGCGGTCAACTGCTTCGACGGGTCGCCGACGTTCGAGCTGGACGAGGTGCGGATGGCGTTGCAGCTCGACCCGGCGATCCCGATCGTGATGTGCGACGCGCGCAAGCGCGACTCCAGCCGGGAGGTGCTCATCACGCTGGTGAAGCACTCGGCCCGGCTGCGCGCCGAGCCCGTCAGCACGTAACGTCGCCCGTACGCGCGAGGAGGGCCCGGCCGGGTGGCCGGGCCCTCCTGCCGTGCCGGGAGGCGCGTCAGTGCTGGCTGGCCTTCTCGGCGCCGACGCCGGTGAGCGAGCGGACCTCGATCTCGGCGTACTTGCCCTCGTTGCGCTCCTTGCTGAGCACGGTTCCCAGCCACCCGCACAGGAAGCCGAGCGGGATGGAGACGATGCCGGGGTTGCTGAGCGGGAACCAGGCGAAGTCGGCGTCCTTGAACAGCGCGGTCGGCGACCCGGACACCACCGGCGAGAAGATCACCAGGATGAGCGCGGACACCAGGCCGCCGTAGATGGCGCTGACCGCGCCGGCCGTGTTGAACCTCTTCCAGAACAGGCTGTAGAGGATGGCCGGCAGGTTGCCGGAGGCGGCGACGGCGAAGGCCAGCGCCACCAGGAACGCGACGTTCTGCCCCTGCGCCAGGATGCCGAGGCCGATCGAGACGGCGCCGATGACGAACGCGGAGATGCGGGCCACCAGCACCTCCTCCCGGTCGGTGACGTTGCCGCGCTTGAAGACGTGCGCGTACAGGTCGTGGGCGAAGCTGGAGGAGGAGGCGAGCGTGAGGCCCGCGACGACGGCGAGGATCGTGGCGAAGGCGACGGCGCCGATGAGCGCCAGCAGGATGGTGCCGCCCACGTCGCCGAGGAACGTCTCACCGATGGCCTTGGCGAGCAGCGGCGCCGCCGTGTTGCCCGCCTTGTCGGCGGCCGCGATGGCCTTGCCTCCGACCAGGGCGGCGGCGCCGAAGCCGAGGACGAGCGTGAGCAGGTAGAACACGCCGATGATGCCGATGCCCCACAGGACGGACTTGCGGGCGTCCTTGGCGGTCGGCACGGTGTAGAAGCGGATGAGGATGTGCGGCAGACCGGCCGTGCCGAGGACGAGCGCGAGGCCGAGGCTGATCAGGTCGATCTTGCCGGCCAGGCCCTGCGCCTCGGTGCCGTACTTCAGGCCGGGGATGAGGAAGCTGTCGCCCTTGCCGCTCTGCGTGGCGGCGTCGCCGAGCAGCGACGACAGGTTGAAGCCGTAGTGGGCGAGGACGAGGATCGTGATCAGGGCGGCGCCGGTCATGAGCAGGACGGCCTTGACGATCTGCACCCAGGTGGTGCCCTTCATGCCGCCGAAGACGACGTACACGATCATGAGGGCGCCGACGCCGACGATCGTCCACGCCTTGCCGGACGGCGAGGTGATGCCGAGCAGCAGGCCGACGAGGGCGCCCGCGCCGACCATCTGGGCCAGCAGGTAGAAGATGCTGACCGTGATCGTGGAGACGCCGGCGGCGGTGCGGACCGGGCGCGGGCTCATGCGGAAGGCCAGCACGTCGGCCATGGTGAACTTGCCGGAGTTGCGCATCAGCTCGGCGACGAGCAGCAGCGCGACCAGCCAGGCCACGAGGAAGCCGATGGAGTACAGGAACCCGTCGTAGCCGGACAGGGCGATGATGCCGGCGATGCCGAGGAACGAGGCGGCCGACATGTAGTCGCCGCCGATGGCCAGGCCGTTCTGGGCGCCGCTGAAGGACCGGCCGCCGGCGTAGTAGTCGGCGGCCGTCTTGGTCTGGCGGCTGGCCCAGAACGTGATCCCCAGCGTCAGCGCGACGAAGAGGAGGAAGAGCGTGGTCGCGAGGGTCGTCGAACTCACAGGGCCTTCTCCTCGACCTCGTTGCGGAGCTTATCGGCGATGGGGTCGAGCTTCTTCTCGGCGTGCCGCGCGTACGCCCAGGCGATCCAGAACGTCGACACGAACTGGAGCAGGCCGAAGACCAGGGCGACGTTCACGTTGCCGAACAGCTTGATGCCCATGAAGTCACGGGCGAAGCCGGACAGGATGACGTAGAGCAGGTACCACGTCAGGAACGCGACCGTCATCGGGAACGTCCAGCGGCGGAAGCGCCGCTTCAGGTCCTGGAACTCGGTGCTCTCCTGGACCTGCTCATAAACGGATGCGTCATGTTCTTGAGTCGTCACGAGACCTCCACTGTGATGCGGATCACGCCCAACGTAGGAGCGCAACCTATCCGTAGTGGAGGCCTCACAGGGGGTCGTTCGGCGAGCCGCCACGGCATTGAGGCCAACCGTGCGGCGCTTGCGATGAAAGGTCCCATTCGCGCGACGAACGGTCGGCCCCGCCGGCGTCGGTCAGGGCGGTGTCCAGGGGGCCTGCCCGGCCGGCGGCCGGCACGTCGCGCGCCTCCGGGACGCGCGCGCTCATCGGGCCGGCCCTTCCAGCGAGAGGGCGAACAGGTGGAGCTGCGGGCGGGTGAGCGCCGGCAGCGTGAGCGAGCGCAGCTCCTTGGCCGGGTCCAGCTCCGCCCGCGTCTCGAACAGGCCGACCTTGAGCGTGTTGGAGCCGCTGCGGCCGTGCCGGTGGGTGCAGCGCAGCACCTCGGTGGTCGGCGAGGCCCCCGCGCCGCCCCAGTCGGGCATCGTGAACGGCACCTGGGCGGTGGAGCCGTCGGCGTAGGTGGCGGTCAGCGTGCCCGTGAGCGCCCCGGAGGTGGCCGCGCCCAGCAGCCGCGCCCTGGTGTACCTACCGGCCGGCACGGCGATGGTCTGGCCCTGCCCGGTCACGTTGTTCCTGGCGCCGTCGCCGTACGCGGGGAAGGTGAAGGTCAGGCCCTCGTGGACGAGCGGGCCGGCGGGCGGCAGCTCCTCGGCCGGGTAGGTGTAGCCGGAGCCGTCGGCGTCGCCGTCGGTCATGGCCTCGTGGGAGGACACCGCGTCGTTGTCGAAGTGCGCCGACAGGCTCACCGGGGTGGTCGGTCCCGGCGGGGGGATCGGCGGCAGGCCCCACGGGTCGGCGGGCTTGGCCGTCGCCACGGGCGCGACGACCACGTCCGGCCGCGCGCCGGTGTGGACCAGGACCTCCCGGCCCTTGGGCAGGGTGATCTCCACGACGCCGCCGCCCAGGTCCTTGACCGTGGCCGCGGCGCCGTCCTCCAGCACCGCGGTGATCTTGCCGGTCAGGCCGTGCCTGAGCCGCAACGGCTCGCCGGCCAGGCTCCTGACCCGGATGAAGCGGGTCACGCCGGCCCGCCGTACGGCGGAGACGAGGAACGCGCCCTGGGTGCGGAAGTCGTGCAGCGTGACGTCCTGCCAGGCGGCCGGGACGGCCGGGAAGACCCGGACGACGCCGCCCCAGCTCTGGCAGAGCATGTCGTGGATCGACTGGGCGGCCGACAGCGGCGTCTCGATGACCGGGCCGCCCTCGGCGTAGTGGGTGTTGGCGCGGCAGGGGAAGCGGCTGGCCGGGTCGAAGAACTTGTCCAGGTACGACAGGGCGGTGTCGCCGCGGCCCATCATCGCGTACAGGGAGGCGGCTCCGGTGTAGCTGTAGCCGCGGTGCGCGCCGGTGAGCGACTGCCAGCGGACGACCGACTTCTCGATGATCTCCCGATGCTCCGGCTGGTCCCAGTTGACCTGGTACAGCGGGTACACCATGAGCAGGTGCGAGTAGTGGCGGTGGGACTGGTCGTACGGGGTCTCGGCGCCGATCATGAAGCCGTTGGCGTCCGCCGGGTAGTCCACCAGGGTGTCGAGCACCTCCTGCCAGCGGGCCTTGAGCGGGTCGTCCACGCGCAGGCGCGCGGCCGAGTCGAGCAGCGTCCGGCACCCCCAGCGGATGAGCGCCAGGTCGTAGTTGGTGTCGCGCGGCGGCGTGACGGGGTACTCCGGCGACAGCGTGCTCGGCAGGTGCAGCTTCCCGTCGGCGCCGGGGGCCAGGAAGTGCAGGTAGTAGTTGACGGCCCGGCGCAGCAGCGGGAAGACCGTGTCCCGCAGCAGCCCGTCGTCCATGGTGTGCCGGTAGGACAGCCAGACGTTGTGCAACGCCCAGGTGAGGTCGCCGACCTCGGCGCCGGAGCCGGGAGTGCCGACGCCGCGGGTGGCGAACATGTCGGAGCTGCGGCCCACGCCCGCGGAGTCGGCCCGGTAGGCGGCGGGGACGTTGGCGACGAGCTGGTCCCGGTTGCGGTCCAGGGTGGAGGTGAGCGAGTCGAGCTCCAGGTGGTTGGAGCCGTGGATGAGCCAGTACTCCAGCTGCACGTTGAGGTTCCACCACACGGCGGGCCACGGGGTCGGCTCCAGCCAGGGGCCGGTCGTCGCCATGACGGGCCCGCCGGCGCGGCTGGCCGAGGCCGTCTTGTAGAGCTGGATCCAGTAGAAGCTCTGCAGCCGCTCGTCGGGCAGGGAGATGAAGCTCTTGCCGTAGAAGTCGTGCCACCAGTCGCGGTGCCGCTGCCTGAGCGTGCCGTACGGCTCGGCGCCCTTGATCCGGGCCACGGCGGTGGCCTGGGCGTCGGCGGCGGGGAAGCTGTGGGCGACGGTCAGCATGAGCGTGTCGCCGCGCACCCGGTAGGCGGTCGCGGTCTGGCCGCCGCCGGTCAGCGGCTGGATCACCTGCGCGATGCCGCCGGAGGACGCCGTGGTCCAGGCGGGGTTGGGGGTGTAGCCGGACGGCGGGGCCTCACTGGCGCCGCGGGGGCTGGCGGCCTCCTCGGGGTGGAAGGTCCAGCGCACCTGCTCGCCGCCGGCGGCCGCGGCCCTGGCCACGAGGATCTCGTCCCGGATGAACGCCGAGCAGGTCAGCGTGCCCTTGTCGGTGGTGACGGTGCCGGTGAACTCGGCGTTCCAGAGGTCGAGCCGCCAGTCCACCGCGGTGATCGCGCCGAGGGGGTCGAGGGTGAGGTGGCCGACGGGCAGCCGGCAGGTGCCCCAGCCGCTGCCGAACTCGGGCCGGTGGTCCTGAACGCGGCCGTGCTGGACGGTGAAGCGGATCTTGTTCTGGCCGGGCTCCTGGTAGATCATGCTGCCCAGCAGCCCGTCCCCGAGGAACGGGCCCTCGTGCCAGGCCTTGGGCATCCGGCCCCACCGCAGGTCCTGGTCCTTCATGAAGTCCTGCCAGGTGATCCGTTGCTGGAGCCGCCAGGCGGGAGCGGCCGCCCCGCCGGCGGACGCTCCGGTGGCGGACGTGCCCGCCCGGGCGGGGCCGGCGGTGGCGGCGGTGGTGAGCAGGGCGAGGGCGAGGGCGAGGCCGCCCGCGGAGCCGATGACAGCTCGGCGCGAGGCCATACCTCCGAGGACTTCCGGCGTTAAGGGCGAATTTTCGGACATGAAAGGCTCCAGCGCAGGGATTGGGGGGCGAGACCGCTGATGAATGAGAAGATCCATCCGATGTCTGCCTCTGTCAAGCCCCCCTCACCCCTTGACTGCGCCCGCGGTGAGCCCCTCCACGATGTAGCGCCTGATGGCGGCGAAGAGCACCAGGGTCGGGATCACCGACACCACGGTCGCCGCGGCCATGGAGCCCCAGTCGATGTCGTACTGGGTGATGAAGGAGTTCATCGCCACCGGGATCGTCTTGGCGTCCTCGCTGTCGATGAACGTGATCGCCAGGAACAGCTCGTTCCAGCACTGCACGAACGCGAAGATGAACGTCGCCGCGATGCCCGGCAGCATCACCGGGATCACCACGCGGACCATCGCCGCGAGCCGGGAGGCCCCGTCCACCTGCGCCGCCTCCTCCAGCGCCACCGGGATCCGCTCGTAGAACCCCCGCATGATGATCGTGGAGAACGGCACCAGCATCGCCACGTACACGAGCATGAGCCCGGCGAGATGGTTGAGCAGGTCGAGGTCGGACATCAGCAGGTACAGCGGCCCGAGCGCGATGAACAGCGGGATCATCTGCGTGACCAGGAACGCCAGCATCAGCGCGCCCCTGCCGGGGAAGGAGAAGCGCGCCAGCGTGTAGCCGCCGAGCACCCCGATCACGGTGACGGCCGCCGCCGCGACCAGCGAGACGAGCAGGCTGTTGAGCAGGTACGCGCCGAAGTCGGCGAACGAGAACAGGTCCGCGTAGTGCTCGAAGGTCACCTCGCCCGGCCAGTACCTCAGCGGCATCGAGAAGATCTCCGCCTTGGGCTTGAGCGAGGTGACGGCGATCCAGTACAGCGGGAACAGCGTGATCACCAGCCAGACCGCGAGCACGGCCCCCTTGGCCGGGCGTCTCATCGGGACCTCTCGAATCGGGTGGCGTTCAGGTAGAAGACGCTGAAGGCGAGCAGCAGGCCCAGGATGAGCATCCCGACCGCGCCGGCCCGGCCGTAGTCGCCGCCGATGACCTGCTGGATGAGGAACGTCGTGATGATGTCGGTGCTCCCCGCCGGCCCGCCGCCGGTCATGGCGTAGATGAGGTCGGGGAAGTTGAGGATCCAGATGATCCGCAGCAGCACGATCAGGGCCAGCGTCGGGCGGATGTGCGGCAGCGTCACGTGCCAGAACTGCCGCAGCCGGGAGGCGCCGTCCACCGACGCCGCCTCGTACAGCTCCGCCGGCACCGACTGGAGCGCCGCCATGATCATGATGGCGAAGAACGTCACGCCGTACCAGACGTTGGCCACGATCACCGAGGTCATCGCCCAGCCCGGCGAGGCCAGGAACCCGATCCGCCCGTCGATGATCCCCGCTTTCAGCAGCAGGTCGTTGACCACGCCGAACTGCCCGTTGAACATCCACCGCCACAGCAGCCCGATGAGGAAGCCCGACATGGCCCACGGGAAGAACACCCACGCCTGGTAGAGGCCGCGGCCCCGGAAGTGCCGGCGCAGCAGCAGCGCCAGCCCGAACCCGAGGAAGAACTGGAAGAACAGCGACACCGCCACCCACGTGCCGGTGTTGCGCAGCGCGGTCCAGAACCGGTCCTCCGCCAGCACCGCCCGGAAGTTCTCCAGCCCGACGAACGGCGTCGAGGTCAGGTCGAACAGGTTGTAGCGCTGGAAGGCGATGACCGCGCCGCGGATCATCGGGTAGTACGTGAACACCAGCACGAACACCACGCCGGGCAGCAGGCACAGCGCGACGAACCTGGCCCTGCGCCCCGTGAACGCGGGACGGGCGACCTGGCTCACGAGACCTTCTTCGCCTGGTCCGCCCAGAACGCGTCCCAGGACGTGAGCACCTCGGCGACGGTCTTCCTGCCGGTGATCAGCGCCTGCACGTCACGGTCGGAGTCGGCGATGAACTGGCTCCAGCCCGGGTAGTCGACCGGCCGGACCGTGATGACCTGCTTCGGGTCCTGCTGCGCCTCCAGGTACGCCTTCCACGCGCCCTGCGAGAACTGCGGGTCGTTCTGCGCCTGCCGGGAGATCGGGATGAGCGAGTTGCCCTTGGCGAAGGCGATGCTCTGCTTGGCCTCCGACAGGTACTGCACCAGCTTGACCGCCTCCTTCTGGTGCTCGCTGAAGGCGGTGACGCCCCAGCCCGCGTAGCCGACCGGCTGGAAGGCGTAGCCGGACGGGCCCTTCGGGATCGGCGCCGTCGACCACGCCTTGACCCCGCTCTCCTCGACGGTCTTGATGACCTCGGGGTCCTGGATGAGCATGCCGGTGACGCCGGAGGTGAAGCCCTGCACCATCTCCGGGTAGCCCCAGGAGACCGAGTCGGGCGGCGACGCCTCCTTGAAGATCTTCACGTACAGGTCGAGGGCCTGCGCGGCCTCGGGCGTCGAGAAGATCGTCCGCTTGTCCTTGAGGTAGAAGGACTTCTGCGGATCGAGGGCCTCGCCGTTGTACGCGCTGATCATCTGGACCGCGTAGTCGGCGCCGCCCTTGCCGCCCCGGAAGGAGTAGCCGAACCGGTCGCCGGAGGTCATCTTCTTGCCCGCCTCGTACAGCTCCTGCCAGGTCTGCGGCGGCTGTGCCAGGCCCCAGTCGGTGCGGTAGAACAGCGTGCGCTGGTAGAAGCCGTACGGGATGAGGTACGCCTTGCCGCCGATCTCGACGGCCTTCTTCTGGGCCAGCTCGGTCAGGTCGGACCAGCCGGCCCACTGGGTGGTGGGCAGCTCGGCCAGCCAGCCGTTGTTGGAGAAGGACTTGGCCGTGTGGTCGCGGACCTCCAGCACGTCCAGGTCCTTCTTCGTCTGCAGGATCTGGGTGATCTTCTGGTCGGCGCTGTCCAGCGGGGGCGAGACGAGCTCCACCTCCACGCCCGGGTTCGCCTTCTCGAAGCCCTCGATCAGGGTCTTGAGCAGCTTGGTCCGTTCGGGGCTGGTCAGGCTCTCGATCATGCGTAGCTTGACCTCACCCGAGGACGAGCCGGAGCCGCAGCCGGCGAGGACGAGCGTCGCGGCCATCGCTGCTGCTGAGGCCGACAGAAGGGGGGTTCGCATAGGTGCCTCCGCACGAGTAAGACAGCACTGGGAGTCCGCCGTCGGGCCGGCGGCGGGGACCGCCGGCCGCACTGCCGGATGACACGGCAGACAGCGCTGTCAGTCACGCTAGGCGACCAACCCCCTCCAGCGCCAGACCCAGGTCCTTGATCAACGTGTCGGCCGGCTCCAGCCCCACCGACAGCCTGACGAGGCCGACGGGGATGCCCATGGTGGCCCGCACACTCTCCTCGGTGGACAGGGCGGGGGCGTTGACCAGGCTCTCGAAGCCGCCCCACGACACCCCGACGCGGAAGTGCCGCAGCAGGTCGATGAAGCCCGCCACCTCCTCCCGCGACTCCGTGTCGAGCTCCAGGCTGAACAGGCTGGAGAAGCCGGACATCTGGCCGGCGGCCAGCGCGTGACCCGGGTGGGAGGGCAGCCCCGGGTGGTTGACGCGCCGGACGGCCGGGTGCTCGTCCAGGAACTGCGCCACCGCCAGGCCGCGCTCCTGGTGGGCCGCCATCCGCACGGGCAGCGTGCGCAGCCCCTTGATCACCTTGGCCGCGTCGTGCGGCGACATGGCGGCGCCGTAGAGCTGGTACTCGGTCAGCGCGAGCGGCCGGATCAGCCGCGACGGACCGGCCACCACGCCGCCGACCAGGTCGCTGTGCCCGCCCACGTACTTCGACAGCGAGTGGACCACCAGGTCGACGCCCATGGTGAGCGGCTTCTGGAAGAGCGGGGTGGACCAGGTGTTGTCCATGACCGTGACCAGGCCGCGCTCCGCGGCCCACGCCGTGACGGCGGGGATGTCGAAGACCTCATACCGCATGTAGGAGGGCGACTCGAAGTACAGTAGACGCGTGCTCTCCCTGATAGCGCTGTCACAGCTGACGAGATCGTCGACGTGCGTATGCGTGACGCCGAACTTCTCGAGGTAACGCAGGAACTGGGTGGTCGGCCCGTAGACCGCGCCCAGCACCAGCACATGGTCGCCGGCCGACACCAGCGACGAGATCGTCGCCGAGATGGCGCCCATCCCGGAGGCGAAGCACTTGGCCCGCTCGGCCCGCTCCAGCGCCGCCAGCTTGCGCTGGACGAGGTCCACGGTCGGGTTCGTGCCGCGCCAGTAGACGTACCGCTCGTCCTCGTTCCTGATCGCCTCGCCGAGCTCACCGGCCGTGGCGAAGGTGAACACCGAGTTCTCGAACACCGGTGGGTTGACCGCGCCGAGCATCCACGGTTCGTCCTCGCCCAGCCGGCCACAGATCCATTCATCGTCCATGGGGGCACAGTATGACAGCGCGCCGCAAACCCACTATGGCCGACGTGGCCCGTCAGGCGGGTGTCAGCCTCAAGACCGTGTCGCGGGTGGTGAACCAGGAGCCGCACGTCAGCCCCGTCCTCCAGCGGAGGGTGCAGGAGGCGATCGGCGTGCTCGGCTTCCGCCGCAACGAGGCGGCCGCCCGGCTGGCCCGCGGCGCCACCATGCTGACGATCGGGCTGATCATGGAGAACATCTCCAACGAGTTCTACTCCCGGCTGGCCAAGGCGGCCGAGGCGGCGGCGGCCGACCACGCGGCGCTCGTGGTCTTCGGCTCGTACGAGGAACGGCCGGAGCGGGAGCGGATGCTCGTGGAGTCGATGTACGCGCGGGGCGTCGACTCGCTGATCATCGTGCCGTCCGCCGCCGACCACGGCTGGCTCGCCGAGCACGGCGGCCTGACCACGGTGTTCGTGGACCGGGTCCCGCACGGCCTGGAGCGGGCCGACGTGGTGCTGCTGGACGACGTCCGGGGCGGCCGGATGGCGACGGAGCACCTGCTGGCCCGCGGGCACCGGCGCATCGGGCTGATCTCCGACGACGAGGCGTTCAGCTCGGTCCACGACCGCGCCTGCGGCTACCGCGCGGCGCTGGGGGAAGCGGGCGTGGCCGTGGACGAGTCGCTGGTGGTGCGGGGTGTCTTCGACCCGTGGCGGGCCGGGCACGAGGTGGCGCGGCTGCTGTCCCTGGACGACCCGCCCACGGCCTTCTTCGCCACCAACAACCGGGCGGCGATCGGCATCCTCCAGGCGCTACGCGAACGGCCCGAACATCCGGCGTACGTGGGCTTCGACGACTTCGCGCTGGCGGACGTGTTCAACCCCGGGGTGACGGTGGTGCGCTACGACGTGACCCGGCTCGGGCGCAGCGCGGTGGACCTGCTCCTGGACCCTTCGGACACGCCGCGTCGCGTCAAGGTCCCGGTCGAGCTGGTCGCCCGCGGCTCCGGCGAGCTCCCCCCGCCCTCCCGGTAGCTGATCCGGTCGCGGCCTGCCACGTGCTCGGGGTCCGGGGAAGGCGGCGGGCTGCGGGCTGCGGGGAGAGATGCGGCACGGCATGATAGGGCGCGATGAATGGGCATCTATCCCCCGACGCGACCAGCGCGCAGCGGCGCACCATCGGCCCGTACGTCCTGGACCGCAGGCTCGGCGAGGGCGGCATGGGCATCGTGTACCTGGCGCGCGACGGCTCCGGGCGGCACGTGGCGCTCAAGGTCATGCGGCCGGAGCTGGCCGCGCGCGAGGAGTTCCAGCGGCGCTTCCGCGCGGAGGCGGAGGCCGCCCGGCAGGTCGCCCGGTTCTGCACCGCGGCCGTGCTGGACGTCGGCCTGGACACGGGCGGCCCCAACACGGTTGGTCCGAACACGGGGGGCCTGGACACGGGGGGCCTGGACACGGGCGCCGGCGGGGCGCAGGCGTACATCGCGACCGAGTACATCGACGGCCCCGACCTGTCAGCCGTGGTGGAGGCGCAGGGCCCGATGAGCGGGTCCACGCTGGAGGCCCTCGCCGTCGGGGTGGCCACGGCGTTGTCGGCCATCCACGGGGCGGGCGTGGTGCACCGCGACCTCAAGCCGTCGAACATCCTGCTCAGCCCCGTGGGACCGCGGGTCATCGACTTCGGCATCGCCCAGCTCGCCGACACCCTCGCCGGGCAGGGCGACACCGGCGTGGTGGTCGGCACGCTGCCGTACATGTCGCCCGAGCAGGGCCGCGGCGAGCGGGTGACCGCGGCGGCGGACGTGTTCGCGTGGGGGTGCGTGGTCACCTACGCCGCCACGGGTCGCCCGCCGTTCCCCGGCCGGAGTGACGCCGAGATCCTCTACCGGGTCGCCCACCACGTGCCGCGCCTGGACGGCCTCGACGAGCGGCTGCGCCCCCTGGTCGAGCAGGCCCTGGACAAGGACCCGGCGCGCCGCCCCACCGCCCAGCAGCTCCTCGACCGGCTGCTCGGCCGCGAGAGGGTGACGGCGGAGGCCGCGACCCGGCTGGTGTCCGCCGGCTGGGACGTGAGCGTGCCCGTCCCGCGTCCCGTGACGGACCGGCCGCCCCGCCGGTGGCTGGTGCCGCTGCTGGTCGCGGTGACCGCCGTGGCCGTCTCGGCGGCCGTGCTGGCCCTCACGCTGTACGGCGGCCGGGAACGGCCCGGCGGCGGCGCACCCACGGCGGGCCGCGATCTCCAGGTCGACGGGGTCAAGCTGCACGTCGAGGTCGCCTCGCTCACCCGTGAGGGCCGTACCGTCACCCTCCAGTGGTCGGTGCGGAACGCCGGCGACAAGGCCTGGAACCCGTGGACCGCCTTCGGCACGGAGCCGGGCAGCAAATGGCAGTACAACAGCACCGCCGGGGTGATGCTGGTGGCCCCGGCGACCGGCAGGAAGTACGGGCCGGTGACCGAGGGCGACACCTGCTCCTGCAGTCCCACCGGCAACCCCCTGCGGCCCGGCGACACCGCGCCCTACTACTCGCTGTTCACCGGTGTTCCCGAGGACGCCGACCGGGTCGGCGTGCAGATCCCCAGCGTCGGCTACTTCGACGACGTCCCCATCGAGTGAGCGGCACAGGGGTCAGGACGAGCGGGGACGCCAGTCGCCGCGGTCCAGGTTGAGGTCCTCGGGGGTGTGCAGGCGGACCATGGTCCTGGCCACGCCCGGCGGCACCCGGTGCGGCGTGAGGAACGAGACGGCCACCATCACCACGAACGCGATCGGCACCGTCCACGCCGCCGGCTGGGCCAGCAGCGCGTTCGCCGGCCCCTCGTACGGACCGCCGACGATCGTGACGAGCACCGCCGCGCAGGCCAGCCCGCCGCCCACGAACAGGCCCGCCAGCGCGCCCGTGGTGCTGAGCCGCCGCCACCAGATGCCGAGCACCAGCAGCGGGCAGAACGAGGAGGCGGCCACCGCGAACGCCAGCCCCACCACGTCCGCCACCGGCAGCGCCCTGGCCTGGAGCGCCAGTGCGAGCGGCACGGCCACCGCCATCAGCGTCGCGATGCGGAACGAGCGCACCCCGCCCTTGAGCAGGTCCTGCGCGATCACCCCCGCCACCGACACGGTCAGGCCCGAGGACGTCGACAGGAACGCGGCGAACGCCCCGGCCGTGACCAGCGCCGTCAGCAGGTCGCCGAGCGTGCCGCCGACCATCCGGCCGGGCAGGGTGAGGACGACGGCGTCGGTGCGGACGAGGTCGGGCGCGTACAGCCGGCCGAGCCAGCCGTACAGGGCGGGCAGCAGGTAGAAGGCGCCGAGCAGCGACAGCACGACGAGCGTGGTGCGGCGGGCGGCCCGCCCGTCGGGGTTGGTGTAGAAGCGCACGAGCACGTGCGGCAGCCCCATGGTGCCGAGGAACGTGGCCAGGATCAGCGAGTACGTCGAGTACAGCGCGTACTCCTTGCCGCCGGCCAGCGGCACCTGCCAGGTGGCGGCGTCCTGCGGGCTCAGCGGCGGCGCGCCGCCCGCCCGCCACGCCATGAGCAGGAACACCAGCGGCACGGCCAGCGCCGTCAGCTTCAGCCAGTACTGGAACGCCTGCACGAACGTGATCGACCGCATGCCACCGGACAGCACGTTCACCGCGACGACCGCCGCCACGAGCAGCCCGCCCGCCCACCGCGGCGCCCCCGTGATCTCCCGCAGCACCAGGCCGGCGCTCTGGAACTGCGGCATCAGGTACAGCCAGCCGATGAGGACGACGAGCACGCTCGCGGCGCGGCGCACGGCCATCGACTCCAGCCGCGCCTCGGCGAAGTCCGGCAGCGTGTACGCCCCCGAGCGGCGCAGCGGCGCGGACACGAGCACGAGCAGCACCAGGTAGCCGCCCGTCCAGCCGACGGGCAGCCAGAGCATGTCGGCGCCGAAGGACAGGATCAGCCCGGCCACGCCCAGGAACGAGGCGGCCGACAGGTACTCGCCGCCGATGGCGGAGGCGTTCCAGAGGGGGCTGACGGTGCGGGAGGCGACATAGAAGTCGGAGGTGGTGCGGGAGACGCGGATGCCGAACGCGCCGATGAGCACGGCCGCCACGACGACGACGAGGACGGCGGCGAGGCTCACGGGCGTTCGACCAGGTCCGCGAAGTGGCGCTCGTTGCGTTCGGCCTGCCGCACGTACAGCCAGGCCCCGATGACGAAGGCCGGGTAGATGAGGCCGGCGAGCACCGCCCAGGGCAGCGGGACGCCGAGCAGCTCCGCCTCGCGCAGCCGCGGGATGAGCAGGAACAGCAGCGGCAGGCCGCACACCACGCAGCCCAGGACCGTGCAGACGAACAGCGCCAGCCGGAACTGGGTGCGCAGCAGGGAGCGCATGTACACCTCGCCGAGGTGGGTCTGCTCGTCGATCTCCCGGGTCGCCGGGTAGCGGGGCCGGCGCGCGGCGGCGGTCCGCGGGCTGGTCACGGCCACCCGGCGTGGCTGCTCGCCGCGCCGGGCCGGACGCGGGGTCTCGGGGTCGCGGCCCGTTCGGCGGGCCCCCTGCGGGCGCGGGGTCTCGGGGTCGCGGCTCATTCGGCGCGTCCTCTGCGGGCGCGGCGGACGAGCAGGTCGCGCAGCTCGCGGGTGTGGCGGCGGCTGACCGGGATCTCCGTGTCCCCCACCCTGACCGTGCAGCGCCCGGAGTCGATGTGCAGCTCCTCGATGTGCTTGACCGCCACCAGGTGGCTGCGGTGCACCCGGACGAACCCGGCCGAGGCCCAGCGCTCCTCCAGCACGGCCAGCGGGATGCGCACCAGGTGGCTGCCGGTGGACGTGTGCAGGCGGGCGTAGTCGCCGTGCGCCTCCACGTAGACCACGTCGGTGCTGGAGACGAACCGGGTGACCCCGCCCAGCTCGACCGGGATGGTGTCGGACTCGCCGCCCTCGGCGGGCACGTCCGCCGAGACCGCGACCCGCCGGATCGCCTCGGCCAGCCGCTCGGGGCGCACCGGTTTGAGCAGGTAGTCCTCCGCCTTGATCTCGAACGCCTCGATGGCGTGCTCCTCGTACGCGGTGACGAACACCACGCGGGGCGGATTGGCGAAGCGCGACAGCAGCCGGCCCAGCACGACGCCGTCCAGGCCGCGCATCCTGATGTCGAGGAACACCGCGTCGATCGGCCGGCCCGCGGCGATGGCCCGGTCCAGCAGGCGCAGGGCCGCGGCGCCGTCACGGGCGGTCGCGACCTCCCCGATGCGCGGGTCGGCGCGCAGCAGGTATGACAGGTCCTCCAGCGCGGGCAGCTCGTCGTCGACCGCGAGAACCCTGAGTTGCGCCATAGACAGTGATAAAACCGACAACTACCGACGCGGTCAACGGGCCGAGACGCCGGGGTGATACTTCGGCAACCTGACGTTGACCTTCGTGCCGGCGCCCGCCCCCGTCTCGACGACGAGCCCGTACTCGTCCCCGTAGACCTGGCGCAGCCGTTCGTCCACGTTGGCCAGCCCGACGCCGCCCGCCGGCGCGACCTCGCCGGCCAGGATGCGGCGCAGCCGCTCGGGGTCCATGCCGAGGCCGTCGTCCTCGACGCTGATGCGGCACTCCGCGCCGCCGTCCTCGGCGATGATCGCGATGCGGCCGACGCCGTTGCGGCTCTCCAGGCCGTGGCGTACGGCGTTCTCGACGAGCGGCTGCAGGCACAGGAACGGCACGGCGACGGGCAGCACCTCGGGGGCGATGCGCAGGGTCACCTGGAGCTGGTCGCCGAAGCGGGCGCGTTCGAGGGTGAGGTAGCGGTCGATCGAGCGCAGCTCCTCGGCCAGCGTGGTGAACTCGCCATGCCGGCGGAAGGAGTAGCGGGTGAAGTCGGCGAACTCCAGCAGCAGCTCGCGGGCCCGTTCGGGGTCGGTGCGGACGAACGAGGCGATGGTGGTGAGCGAGTTGTAGATGAAGTGCGGTGAGATCTGCGCGCGCAGCGCCCGCACCTCGGCCTCCATGAGCAGCGTGCGGGAGCGGTCCAGCTCGGCCAGCTCCAGCTGCGAGTCGACCCAGCCCGCGACCTCCTGGGCGGCCTTGACGAGCCCTGCCGAGGCTTGGGGGCCGTAGGCGGCGAGCGCGCCGACGACCCGGTCGTCGGTGGTGAGCGGTACGACCACGGCATGCCGGATCGGGCACTCCAGCAGGTCGCAGTCGACGGCCAGCACCTGGGTCCGGCCGTCCTTGAGCGTGGCCCGCGCGTGCTCGAACGCCTCCCCGGCGTGGTGCTCCCCCGCGCCGTCGTACACCAGCAGCCGCTCCCCGTCGGTGACGGCCACGGCGGAGGAGCCGAGCAGCGCGCGCAGGTGCCGAGAGGCCCGCTCGGCGCCGTCGGCGGTCAGCCCGGCGCGCAGCGGCGGGCCGGCGAGGGAGGCGGTGTGCAGCGTCTCGAACGTGGCCCGCTCGGCCGGGCTGGTGCCGAGCTCCCGGCGGCCGCGCATGACGCGCCACAGGACGAGCCCCGGCACGCCCACGAGTGCCGCCGCCACGGCGACGCCGACGAGGTACTCCACACCGCGCGAGCCTACTCGGGAGACCCCCAGGGCCCGCCCCGGCCCTGGGCGAGCGCCTTGGCGACGGCGTCGGCGTACGAGCGGGCCTCCTCGTCGGAGTCGTACCTGGTGCGCGGCCAGAAGAAGCCGCGCAGGCCGTCCTTGCGGTTGCGCGGCACCACGTGGACGTGCAGGTGGGGGACGCTCTGGCTGACGTGGTTGTTCATCGCGACGAACGTGCCGGCGGCGTCCATGGCCTCCTCCACGGCGCGGGCCACGGCCTGGACCCGCTCGAAGAACGGCCCCACGTCGGGCAGCGGCAGGTCGGCGAGCGTCTCGGCGTGCCGCCGGGGCACCACGAGCACGTGGCCCTTGAACAGGGGCCTGGCGTCGAGGAAGGAGACGGCCACCTCGTCGGCGCGCACGACGAACGCGGGCCGCTCCCCCGCGACGATCTCGCAGAACAGGTCGGTGCTCACCGGCCGACCCTACCCGCCGGCCACCTCGGCGGTCCCGGCCGCGCCCCGCAGGTGGTCGCGGAAGTCGGTCCAGCTCGTCATGTTCGGCGCCGACCACGCCTCCGGGGCGCGCAGGAAGCGCTCGCCGGCGAAGCGGGCCAGCCGTCCGGGCACCTCGGTGACCTTGCCGCCCCGGCAGTGGTAGACGAGCGCCCCCTCGCGCTGCCCCATCGCCATCCACGGCAGCCACGGCGACACCCGGCACCACGAGAACACGCAGGGGACGTCCGCCACGCCCGAGTCCAGGTCGGCGGCGCGGGCGAAGAACTGGAACAGCTCCATCGCCCGGTAGGTGTCGCCCGCCGAGTGCTCGGGGAAGTCGGCGACCGGGAGCGGCGACGGGTAGGCCAGGCGCACGTCCACGTTGTAGACGACCTGGTCGCCGACGCGGGTGAACGGCACCGCGCGGTCGCCGAGCGGCTGGTTGACGGGGTCGTTGAAGACGTGCCGCACCTCGACGCTCTCGCCGGTGAACGGGTTGTCCCAGGTGGACAGGACGTCCCGGGTGACAGGGTCGAGGTAGGCGGCGGCCTCGCGGGTCAGCAGCCGCCAGCCGGCGTCGCCGCGTTCGGCGCGGGCCACGTTGAGGCCCTCGAAGCCGAACAGGTGGTGCGGGCCGTCGTCGCGCCGCCAGCCGTACACGTCGCCGGTCCACCAGGAGATCGTCTCGGCGCCGTCCGCGGCGGCGCGCACCCGTACGAAGTCCCTGCCGTAGTCGCTGCCGTTGTCCATGCCCGCAGCCTCCCCGACCCGCGCCTCCGGATCAAGGACACGGGCGCCCCGCACGGGTCAGCGGGGGGTGACGGTGAGGTCGAAGACCGCCTCGCCGGAGCGCAGGCGGCTCTCCTCGGTGGGGGGCGACGTCGCGCCGCCGCAGCGCCAGCAGTCGTACAGCCTGACGCTCGTCGTGCCGGGCCGCTTGGTGTTGAACACGAAGTAGGCGGTCCCCGGGGAGCCGTCGCGCCGGCGCTCCTTGCTGATGTACGAGGCGACCCGGGCGTCGGGCACCGCCTCCAGGGTCCAGCTGTCGCCCGCCGCCGGGTCGTCGGGCACCGCCAGCGAGAACCGCTGCCCCGAATGCAGCTCCACCGGGACGGTCGCGCCCTTGGCACCCTTGAAGATCACGCCGAGGTCGCTGACCGCCGCGCCGCCGCCGCATCCCGCGACGACGGCGGCGGTCAGCACCACGAGCAGGGCTGAGGCCGGCCGACGCTTCACTCAGGCAGCGTATCGGGCTGGGGCGCGTCCCGGGGCTCGGCGTACGGCTCCCGCTCCACGGGGCTGCCCTCGGCGATGGCGCGCTCCCTGATCAGCTCGGCGTCGAACTCGGCGCCGAACAGCAACGCCATGTTCGACAGCCACAGCCAGATGAGGAACACCACGACCGCCGCGAGCGTGCCGTACGTCTTGTTGTAGGAGCCGAAGTGGCTCGCGTAGAGCGCGAACCCGGCCGAGACCATCACCCAGAGAACGACCGCGAGCAGCCCTCCGGGGCTGATCCAGCGCACCCCCGGCTGGCGCACGTTGGGCGCCGCCCAGTAGAGCACCATGATGAGGCCGGCCGCGATCAGGGCGAGGACCGGCCACTTGACGATGTTCCAGGTGGTCACCACCGCTCCGCCCAGTCCCAGCGCGCGCCCCGCCAGGTCGGCGAGCCGGCCGGTGAGGGTGACCGCGATCGCCCCGACCGCGAGCAGCACGGTCACCAGGACGGTGAGGCCGATCCGCAGCGGGGTGGTCTTCCAGAACGGCCGGCCCTCCCCGATGTCGTAGATCGCGTTGCAGGCCCGGATGAAGGCCGCGATGTAGCCGGAGGCCGACCACAGGGCCACGGCCAGGCCGACGAGAGCGAACACGCTCGCCGACCCGACCCGCTGGACGCCCGCCACGCCCTGCGTGAGCAGGTCGCGCACCTCGGCGGGCGCCACCACGGCCAGGTTGCCCACGATCACCGCGGTGTCGTCGCGGCCGAGCAGGCCGAACAGCGACACCAGCACGATCATCGCCGGGAAGATCGACAGCACCGCGTAGTAGGTGAGCGCGGCGGCGAGGTCCTGAACGTTGTCGTCCTTGAACTCGATGAACGTGCGCTTCAGCACGCTCCACCAGGCTCTGCGCGGGAAGTCGGTGGGACGTTCGGGAGCGCTCACCTGTGCCGGTCGCGCCTCATGACGCGGCGCAGCACGAACACGGCGATGGCGCCCGCCGCGACCACCAGCAGCGCGGGCCGCCTGCGGGCCTGCGCGGTGACCTTGTCGGCCGCGTCCTTCACCTGGTCGGGCGTGACCTCGCGGACCTTGGTCGTGACCGTCCCCGCGACCTCACCGGCCTTCCCCGTGACCGTCCCCGCGACCTCGCCGGCCTTGGCCGTGACCGTCCCGGCCATCTCACTGGCCTTGCCGGTGACCGTGCCCGCCATCTCGCCCGCCTTGGCCTTGGCGGTCTCGGCCGCGTCACCGGCGCGGTGCTTCACGTCCGCCTTGTGCGCCAGCTCGGCCACGGTGTGGCCCAGCTGCCCGCGGGTCTCCTCGATGCGCTTACGCACTCGTCCCTCCTCGTCGTCGTCCTCGCCGTCGCGGCCGTCCCGGCCGCGACGTCCCGTCGTCGTCTCGCGCGCCTGCCCTGAGCTGGCGCCCGTGCCCGTACCGGAGCCGTGCCTGGCTTCCGGTGTCACCTGCTGCGGGCCCTGGGAGCGGGCTTCCCCCTCGCGGCCCTCGATGGCGTCCGTGCGCTCGTCACGCACCAGCGGCTCGGGGTCGAACGTCTCGTGCCCCGCCCGGTCCTCCTCGGCCTTGAGGGCGTTCTCCGCCGCGCCGGCCCGGGTCTGGGGCACGTTGATCGACTCCTCGTCGGTCGGCATGCCCACGGTCGTCCTGTGGGCGCCGACGTCCCCGGCGTGCTGGCCGCTGCTGTATCCGGGATCCGTCTCGCTCATCGCCGCACCTTCTCCTTGACCACGTCGATGTCGGCCTTCACGCTCTCGATGGCCTCGCTCGGCATCGGAGGCTTGGCCCGTTCCACCTGCTTCTTGCCGACCAGCCCCACCACGGCCGCGATGACGAACAGCGCGCCCGCCACCACCGCGGTGGCCGCCCACGCGGGCATGACCAGTGCCAGGAGCAGCGCGACGGCGGCGACCAGCGCGGCGCCGCCGTAGAACGCGAGCATCCCCGCCGCACCGAACAGGCCCGCGCCGAACCCGGCGTGCCTGCCCTTCTCGGCCAGCTCCAGCCGCGCCAGCCGCAGCTCGTCCTTGACGAGCCGGGTGACCTGCTCGGACAGATCATTGACCAGTTTGTGGGTCTCGTTCACGTCCTCGCCTCCTCTGACGAGGAAGGCGCCTACCCACCGGATCGCCCTTCTATCACGGGCGTTCGGCCACGCCCTGGAGCGCGGCGCAGCGGATCGCGGGGCCGCGTGCTGCGTGACGGCGGCCCCGTCGGCTCAGCGGCCCCTCAGCGCCTGGCGGCGGCCTTCAGGAGGTGGCCGATGACGGAGACGATCGGCGACTTGATCGGCGACCTGGGGACGTCGCACCAGTCGGCCGGGCGCTCCGGCTTGCTCCACGGGGACGGGAGCTCGCACGAGGGAGCCTGCGGCTCGGGCCGCTCACACCACGATCCGGGAGGGTTCATACGTTCACTGTACAACCGGCCAATGATCATGCCCCGTCTTGACCGTACGACCGTCCACAAACCGTACGATCGTCCACTTATCATGGGACGACGAGATCGGGCACGGCGATCGGGAGGAGCGGGGATGGCGGGCACACGCGTCGACAGGCGCGTCGAGCGGGGCAACGAGAGCCGCCGGCTGGTCCTGGGCCACGCGGCGAAGGTGGCTTCGGTGGAGGGCCTGGAGGGCCTGTCGCTCGGCCGGCTCGCCGGGGAGCTCGGCCTCAGCAAGAGCGGGGTCTTCGCGCTCTTCGGCGCCAAGGAGGAGCTCCAGCTCGCGACGGTCCGCGCGGCCGCCGAGGTGTACGTCGAGCACGTCGTCCGCCCGGCCCTGCGGGCGCCGGCCGGGCTGGGCAGGGTGTGGCGGCTGTGCCAGAGCTGGCTGGCCTACTCCGAGCAGCGCGTCTTCCCTGGGGGCTGCTTCTTCTACGCCGTCGCCGCCGAGTTCGACGCCCGCGAGGGCGCGGTGCGCGACGCGATCGCGCGGGCCCAGGCCGACTGGGTCCGCTTCGTCGAGCAGACGATCACCGAGGCGCTGGACCTCGGCGAGGCGAAGCGGGACACCGACGTGCCCCAGCTCGCCTTCGAGGTCATCGCCCTGCTCGAAGCGGCCAACGGCCTGTCGCTGCTGCACGGCGACCCGGACTGCTACCGCCGCGCCGCCACGGCCGTGCTGAGCCGGCTGCGGGCCGTCGCCACCGACCCCTCCGCGCTGCCCGCCGTCCCCTGACCCGAGCGACTCCGGCCCAGCTCACCGGCCGATCTCAGTGGGCGGCCTCACCGGGCTGGCTCACTGGGCGGGCTCACCGGGCGGGCTCACCGGGCGGGCCGGCGGTCGCTCTCGGGGGCCACGAAGTCCAGCACCGTCCGGACCACCTCGGGGTCGCCGAGCATGCGGCGGTGGCCGAGCCCCCGCGTGGTGATCAGCCGGGCCTGCTCCCCGAACGCGGCGACCACGCGGCTCGCCTCGGTCGGCGTGACCATGTCGTCGTCCTCGTCGTGGAGGACCAGGATCGGGACGCGCAGCTCCTCGGGCCGGTCCAGCACCGAGAAGCGGGTCCAGATGGCCGGCTCACCGGGGAAGAGGTCCCGCTCGATCCGGCCGCGCAGCTCCTCCTTCACCGGCTCGGACAGCCCGAGCCTGGCGCAGAACGCGTCGAGGAGGTACGCGAAGTCCACGACGCCGCCGAGGGCGACCACCCGCTCGGCCCGGACTCCGTGCCGCAGCGCGAAGAACGAGGCCAGCACGCCCAAGGAGTGCGCGACGACGGCGTCGAAGTCGCCGTAGCGGTCGTGCAGCCGGGTGATGATGTCGCGGTATTCGAGGATGGTGGTGGTCCGGCCGGTGGCCTCCCCGTGGCCGGGCGCGTCGAAGGCGACGACGCTGTGCCCGCGCCGCAGGAGGCCGGGGATGAGATCGGCGCAGCGGCTGCCCCGCGACTGCCAGCCGTGCGCGAACAGCACCGGCCGCGTGCCGTCGCCCCAGAGGTAGGTGACGGCGGTCTTGCCGTTGACCTCCAGCGAGCCGGTGCGCGCGGCGGCGACCGTCTCCCGCTCGCCGGGCCGCAGTCTGCCGCGCGCGAGCGGCGCCCGGAACAGCGCGAAGGCCCCCGCCCCGGCCAGCCGGGCCGAGACCCTGGACACACCGTTGAGCGCGGCCCCGACGACCGCGACACTGGATCCCATGCCGACTCCCCTGTCCCGTTGGCTGATGGCGAGATATTAGCACGACCGTGCGTGCTCTTTTATGCCCACCGGCCGAGTCTGCGCCGGCCGTCCGCACGCGCATGTCCGCGTCCCGGTGATGCGCCAGAATGAATGATCATCATTCGGACAGAGGAATCCCCCCGTGAAGCACATCATCGCCGGCGTGAGCACCGTGGCCATGACCGCCACCCTCCTCAGCGCCGCGTCCCCTCCCGCGCACGCCGCCGCGGCGGCCGACCCCGTCAAGGCTCTGCAGCGTCAGATGGTGGGCGGGAAGGGCGTGCGGTTCACCGACGTCACGTCCTACGTGGCGTTCGACGGCAAGACGCCCTACCTCCGGCGCACCGGCACGCTCCAGTTCGGCAGGACCGGGATCGTCGCTTCGGACATCACCGCGAAGCCTCTCGAAGCACCCGACGTCCCAGGAGGCCTGACGGCTCTCGCCGAGCCGGAACGGACGATCACCGTCGGCAGGAAGAGCTACAACACCG
The DNA here is from genome assembly GCF_040605905.1 of Nonomuraea sp. NPDC005501. NCBI lineage: Bacteria > Bacillati > Actinomycetota > Actinomycetes > Streptosporangiales > Streptosporangiaceae > Nonomuraea > Nonomuraea sp. NPDC005501. The sequence goes on from NZ_JBEXDT010000085.1 coordinate 30,624, forward strand.
CCGCTCCCATCTACGGCGACCTGCCCAAGGGCAAGACCTGGTTCATCCCCAGGAAGACGGTGACCAACGGCATGAGCGGGAGGTACGGCCAGCTCGTGAATCCCGCCGAGCCGGCCACACTGAAAGCGCTGATCAGTGGCGGCAGGCGGGCGGGGCTCACCTACTCCGGCCACATCACCCTCGCCAGGCTGTGGAAGATCTCCCCCTGGTACCGGACCACCGTGCTGGTGGAGGAGAAGGGCGACGACGCACTGGAGTACAAGCTCACGCTGGGATCCGGCGGCCTGCCCGACCGGCTCGTCACGTCGTACCCGGCCACGGCCTTCCTCGTCCCCGCCGTGGCGGGAGAGGACAGCATCGCCGTCGAGACCCGCTACACGGGGTGGGGCAGCCGCGTGCGCATCACTCCGCCCCCGGCCGCCAATGTGTACATCGCTCCCTCCCGCGGCGACCACCGTAAGTGAGCACGGCCCGGCGGGGCGCTGGACCCGCAGACGGCCGGCGAGAACTTCAGCGAGATCCCGAAGGCGTTCGGCGTGCCGTTCACCTACTGGGGCATCGGCTGCGTGGATCCGGCCGCCTACGAGGCCGCGGCCCGCAGGGGCACCCTGGCCACCGACACCCCGTCAACCACAGCGCCGCCTTCGCACCCGTCATCCGGCCCACCCTGGACACCGGCGTCCAGGCCGCGTGGCCGCCGCCCTCGCCTACCTCGGCACCGAACAGGAGTGACGTTCGAGGAGCCGACCAAGAACGGTCCCGGGTGCCGGCCGCGCCCCATCTGGAACGGTGAGCCGGCCGCCTGACCGACCCGGTCCCGCGCGGGTCAGCGGTCCTCGAAGGAGGCGGGGACCATGACGCGGACGCCGTTGGGGACCACGCGGAGGCGGATCGGGGTGCGCAGCCGTACCTCGCCGTCCACGTCCGCCGCCATCGGCGGATCGGTCTCCAGCAGCATCTCGCGGCCAACGACGAAGGGACCGCCGGCGAGGCTGCGCCAGCGGCCCGTCGTGGCGCGGGCCAGCGTCTCGCCGAGCAGCCGCAGCTTCTTGCCGGACCCGAGCTGGTAGGCCACGAGCATGCCGTTGTCGATGCTGATGTCCTTGGCGACCTGCCAGCCGCCGTGGAAGCGGCCGTTGGCGATGTTGAGCTGGTGGGTGAGCAGCTCGTGCCGCTGGTCGTCGACCGTGATGTAGGCCCGGAACGGCCGGTGCCCCGGCAGGACCGTGAGGGCGGTGAGCGGGTAGGCGGGGCGGCCGAGGATGCGCTTGAGCCACGGCTTGACCTTGCCGGCCACCTCGACCGACACCCCGAAGCTGGCCAGGTTGGCGAACGGCCGGTCGTCGGCCATGCCCAGGTCGATGTCGGCGACCTTGCCCGTGTCGAACACCCGGATCGCGCCCTGCAGGTCGAGCGGCAGGCCGAGGCTGCGGGCGAAGTTGTTGGTGGTGCCGAGCGGCAGTACGCCGAGGGCGACGTCGCGGTGGGCGACGTGGCGGACGGCGGAGGAGAGCGTGCCGTCGCCGCCGCCGACGATGAGCAGATCGGGGCGGGTGGCGAGCGCGGTGTCGAGCAGCTCGCGCAGCCGCTTGGGGTTGTAGACGCCGATCTCGGCCAGCGGCTCGAACCCGAGGTCGTGGAGCTGCTCGATCACCTCGACGTAGTGGCGCCGGCCACGGCGCGAGCGAGTGTTGATCACCACCGCCACGCGACGGTCCTTGCGGATCGCCTCTGTGTGCTCGGCCTTGGTGCGCAGTTCGCTCATGGTGTCCCATCGTAGGGCCGCCGGTCGCCCCGGCGGCCCTACGGACAGGGCCTGCAGATCCGGCCTACAGGGACAGGCCGGGATTCACTTCTTCGGCGGGATCACCTGGACGACGGCGCCCAGGTTGCCCGGCAGCGGGGAGACCAGCTTGAACTGGACGCCCAGGGCCTTACCCTCGTCGCCGGGGTTGCCGGTGCCGAGCTTGTGGCCGTTGCCGAGGTCCGTGCCGTACAGCTCGGTGGCGGGGGTGCCGTCGAGGTGCACGACGCGGGTGCTGTACTGCTGGTCGCCCTTGGACGGCACCACCGTGGAGGCGTCGAAGTCGCGGTAGTACAGGCTGCCGTTCTGCACCTCGAAGCCCGGGTACCAGGTCTTGGCGTCGGTGAAGGCCGGCACGCCCTTCAGCGCGGGGACGTCCGTGCAGTACTCGCTGAACGGCTCGTCCGCGGCCTCCAGGCACTCCTTGAACGGGTACGTCTTGCCGAAGGAGAAGGCGGCGTTGGACGACTGCGAGCGGCCCTCCATGTTCTTGTGCCGGGTCGGGTCCTTGGCCGCCGCCGTGCCGGTGCGGCGCAGCGGGTCGTAGTGGGAGTCGACCACGAGGAGGCTGCCCTTGGAGCCGATGCTCGGCGACAGCTCCAGGTTGTTGGCGATCGAGTTGTTGGTGAACGTGGAGTCGCGGTACCAGATCAGCAGGCCGGGGGCGTTGTACTTGACCTTCTGGACCTTCCACGCGCCGTCACGCGAGTACGTGCTGTCGTAGGCGAACTGCAGGCCCTTGTCGAACCCGTCGAAGTTGCGCCACTCGGCGAGGTAGAAGCGGGAGACCTCGCGGGAGCCGTTGTTGATGGTCCAGCCCTGGCCGCTGGTGTTGGTGAAGGTGCCGCCGGTGGCCTTCCACCCGTTGTCGCCGCTCTCGACGTCGTCGCTCCACACGGCGGTGCCGCCGTTGGTGAGCTGGAAGTCGTCGGCGTGCCAGCCGCGCGGGGTGAACGCCGCGTCGCTGTTGTACGTCAGGCGGAGCTTGACGCTCTTGCCCGCGAACGGCGTCAGGTTGACGTAGTCGTGCCGCCAGCCGTTGGTGTTGCCGGTGAGGCCGTACTTCTTGTTGCCGAACGTCTTGAGGTTCTTGTTCGGGTCCGGGTAGTCCTCGGCGGTGGTGACCTCGTTGCCCGCCTCGTCGTACACCTTCTGCTGCGTCCAGGTCTGGCCGCCGTCGGTGGACACCTCGACGAAGCCGAAGTCCCAGTCCTCCTCGATCTCGTAGTTGTTCCACATCCAGAAGCGGACGTCGGTGCCGGCGGGGACGGGCACGTCACGGGTGAGGTGGACGTTGGCCCATTCCTGGTCCATGCCGGACCACCACGCGTTGGCGCCGCTGTGCGGGTCGATCATCTTCAGCGGCGTGGACGCGAGGTTGACGCGGACGCCGTCCTGGGTGAGCTTCGGCGTGCGCGACGACTGGCCGACGGTCACGAGCTTGGCGGCGTCGCCCGGCTCGAACACCTTCGGGTTGGCCCAGCCGAGCACCCACTTGTCCCAGAGGCCCATGTGGGTGGGCATCGACTGGAAGATCGGCCCGGAGTGGGAGCCGCTGGACATGAGGTCCCAGAAGTCCACGGCCGAGCTGGCGGCGCCGCTGGTGTCGTACAGGTCGGGCAGGCCGAGGTCGTGGCCGTACTCGTGGGCGAAGACGCCGACGCCGGAGTCCTCGGGCTGCACGATGTAGTTGGAGATCTTCTTGTCGGTGCCGGGGACCTGGTAGCCGCCGGCGACCGCGCTGGAGTGCGCCCAGATGGCGTACGTGCCCTCGGCGCCGCCGTCGGAGGACTTGTCCTTGCCGGCGTGGACGAGCACGAGGTGGTCGATCACGCCGTCGGGCTCGGCGTAGTTGCCGTCGCCGTCGGCGTCGGAGACGTCCTCGACGTCGTAGTCGGCCCAGGGGAAGCTCGGCTGGGTCTGGGAGAGGACGTTGACCGCGTCGATGGCGAGCTGGCCGGCCCCGGTCGGGTTGTCGGGGTGGCCGGACATGTCCTGGGGCGCGCCGCCGCAGGCCGCCGCGCCGTACCACGCCTCGGAGTGCGGCGCCTTGATCCAGCCGACGGCGGAGCCGGTGACGGAGTAGGCGCCCTTGGACATCTCCTCGTACATCTTCTTCATCGTGAAGCCGGAGATGTCGATGCCGGGCTTGCCGTCGCGCGGGTCCTTCAGGTCGGGGCGGACGCGCTCGGTGATGCCCTTGTCGGTGTAGAGCATCTTGTTGAAGTGCTCGGTGCTGAAGTCCTTGACCCAGAACGAGTTGTTGTCCTGGTGCGGCAGCGTGGCCGGGTCCGGGATCTTGTTGTGCAGCGGGCCGTTCTTCAGGGTGCCGGGCGGCTCGACGACGCAGTCGTCGGGGGCGCTGTCCGGGGTGGCCAGCCGGTTGAAGCCGGAGAAGTCGTCGTTGGCGTTCTCGTTGAACTCGACGAGCAGCGTGAGGAGCTTGGCGGTCTTTGACTGCTTCGCGTTTTTGAAGATGAATTCAGCGGGGTTTCGGCCCGTCTTGATGGCCTGCTGCTCGCGCGCCGCGAGGACGCGGGCGGCGGCGGGATTGCCCTCGATGTACTTCCGGTCGGCCTTCTGCGCCGGCGACTGGGCGCGGGCGCGCCTGCTGTTCGGGGACGGCGGGTCGCCCGGCTCGGGCTCGTCGCGCGGCGGCGCGTAGTTGATGTAGTAGTCGGCCGCGGTCGGCTCGTACACGGCCGCCGACGCTGCGGCCTGGGAGGTTGCCGCGGGGACTGTGAGCGCGGCAGCGAGCAGGGCCGCCGCCGGCATGGCTGTTAACAGGCGCTTCGTGCTGGGCACCAGGAACCCTCTCTGCCCGGGATCGCCGGGCGCATGGCCTTGGGGTGTGCAATGCCGGACGTTAGAGGGTGAGTAAAGCGGACGTAAAGGGCGTTGTTGAAATGTGATGTATTTAGGACAATTCAGAATAAGGGTCCGTGACCGCCCTAGCCCTGCTCTCCCTGAGGAGACCTGTGCGGGTAGTGCAGGTCGAAGGCGGGACGCTCCGATCGGATCGGCGGCATGAAGGTGAAGTTGTGCCGCGGCGGCGGGCACGAGGTGGCCCATTCGAGCGAGTTGCCGAAGCCCCACGGGTCGTCCACGGTCACGCGCGGCGCGGTGCGGGCGGTCTTCCAGACGTTGTGGAGGAACGGCAGCGTGGACAGCCCCAGCAGGAACGCGCCGAGTGACGAGATCTGGTTCAGCGTGGTGAAGCCGTCGGCGGCGCCGTAGTCGGCGTAGCGGCGGGGCATGCCGAGCACGCCCAGCCAGTGCTGGACGAGGAAGGTCGTGTGGAAGCCGACGAACAGGGTCCAGAAGTGCACCTTGCCGAGCCGGTCGTTCAGCATGCGGCCGGTCATCTTGGGCCACCAGAAGTAGAAGCCCGCGAACATCGCGAACACCACCGTGCCGAACACCACGTAGTGGAAGTGCGCCACCACGAAGTAGGTGTCACTGATGTGGAAGTCCAGCGGCGGCGAGGCGAGGATGACGCCGGTCAGCCCGCCGAGCAGGAACGTGACGAGGAAGCCGATCGCGAACAGCATCGGCGTCTGGAAACTGATGTGACCGCGCCACATGGTGCCGATCCAGTTGAAGAACTTCACCCCGGTCGGCACGGCGATGAGGAAGGTCATGAACGAGAAGAACGGCAGCAGCACCTGGCCGGTGGGGAACATGTGGTGCGCCCACACGGTCATCGACAGGCCCGCGATGGCGATCGTCGCCCCCACCAGGCCCATGTAGCCGAACAGCGGCTTGCGGCTGAAGACGGGGATGACCTCGGTGACGATGCCGAAGAACGGCAGCGCGATGATGTAGACCTCGGGATGACCGAAGAACCAGAACAGGTGCTGCCAGATCATGGGGCCGCCGTTCGCCCCGTCGAACACGTGCGTGCCGAGCTTGCGGTCCGACTCCAGCACGAGCAGCGCGGCGGCCAGCACGGGGAACGCCATGAGCACGAGCATGCTGGTCAGCAGGACGTTCCAGGTGAAGATCGGCATGCGGAACATCGTCATGCCCGGGGCGCGCATCCCGATGATCGTGGTGATGAAGTTGACCGACCCGAGGATCGTGCCCAGGCCCGACAGCGCGAGCCCCATGATCCACAGGTCGCCGCCCATGGTCGGCGAGTACGTCGCCGTGGACAGCGGCGTGTAGGCGAACCACCCGAAGTCGGCCGCGCCTCCCGGCGTGAAGAACCCGGCCACGGCGATCAGGCTGCCGAACAGGAACAGCCAGTACGCCACCGCGTTCAGTCGCGGGAACGCCACGTCCGGCGCGCCGATCTGCAAGGGCATCACCACGTTGGCGAACCCGGCGAACAGCGGCGTGGCGAACATGAGCAGCATCGCGGTGCCGTGCATCGTGAAGAGCTGGTTGTACTGGTGCTGGCTGACGAGCTGCATGCCCGGCTGGGCCAGCTCGGCCCTGATCACCATGGCCATGACCCCGGCCACCAGGAAGAAGGCGAACGACGTGATCAGATAGAGGTAGCCGATGACCTTGTGGTCGGTCGTGGTCAGCCAGGAGACGATCACGGTGCCGGTACGGCGCCGCCTGACCTGGGCGATCGAGGTCTCGCGAACAGTCGTCACGACTGCTCCCTCCTCTGCGGAGTGGTGCCCTGCCTTGCCGGTCCCCCGGTGCCCCCCGATGCCCCTCCATTGCACGCCACCGATCGCTCCGCGTGAAGCCGTTCGCGCTGATTGGTCGCGGGCGGGCCGTCCACATGCCGAAACCGATTCCTGCTCCCGGAACCGCGTCTTCTATCCTTCGTATCCGACCCATCCGGAGGAGAAGATCTCGTGAACGCTCAGCGCGACTACGCCGAACTCGTCCAGCGTGGCCTCTCGCTCGACCTCACCCGCGGCAAGCCGTCCCCGCGCCAGCTGGATCTCTCCAACGACATGCTCCGCCTGCCGACGTCCTACCGCGCGGCCGACGGGACCGACGGCCGCAACTACGGCGGCCTCCAGGGCCTGCCCGAGCTGCGCGAGCTGTTCGCGCCGCTGATCCAGGTGCCCGCCGGCCAGCTCGTCGTCGGGGGCAACTCCAGCCTGGCCCTGATGCACGACACGGTCGCGTTCGCGCTGCTCGACGCGGTGCCGGGCGCCACGCGCCGCTGGGTGGAGGAGCCGAAGGTCACGTTCCTGTGCCCCGTGCCCGGATACGACCGGCACTTCACGATCACCGAGCGGTTCGGCATCACGATGGTGCCCGTCCCGATGAACGCCGACGGCCCCGACATGGACGTGGTCGAGCGCCTGGTGGCCACCGACGCGAGCGTCAAGGGCATGTGGTGCGTGCCGAAGTACAGCAACCCGTCCGGCGCCACCTACAGCGACGAGACGGTGCGCAGGCTGGCCGCCATGCCGGCCGCCGCGCCCGACTTCCGGATCTTCTGGGACAACGCGTACGCGGTGCACCACCTCACCGACACCCCGGCGGAGCTGGCCGACCTGCTGGCGCTGGCCGCCGAGCACGGCAACGCCGACCGCGTCTTCGTCTACGCCTCCACCTCCAAGGTGACGCTGGCGGGCAGCGGCGTGTCCTTCTTCGGCTCCAGCCCGGCGAACGTCGAGTGGTTCCTGCACAACACCGGCAAGCAGTCCATCGGCCCCGACAAGCTCAACCAGCTGCGTCACGTCGAGTTCCTGCGCGACGCCGAGGGCGTGGCCGCGCACATGCGGCGTCACGCCGAGCTGGTGTGGCCGAAGTTCGAGCTGGTCGACCGGGTGCTGACCAAGGAGCTGGGCGGCCTGGCCACCTGGACCAGCCCGACCGGCGGCTACTTCGTCAGCCTGGAGGTGCCGCACGCCGCCGAGGTGGTGGCCAAGGCCAAGGCGGCGGGCATCGCGCTCACCCCGGCCGGCGCCACCCACCCGTACGGCCAGGACCCCGACGACCGCGTGATCCGCATCGCGCCCACCTTCCCGGGGCTGGACGAGCTGGAGCAGGCCATCACCGGCCTCGCGGTGTGCGCGCGGCTCGTCGCCGACGAGCACGGCGCCTGACCCCCGGGCCCGCCCGGCCGGCGGGCTTCAGGCGCGACCGCCGCGTCTGAAGCCGAAGATGTAGTCGCGGGTCTCGCTCGGGTGCACCGAGACGCCGACGCCGGGCTCGAAGACCACGTTGTCGCGGGAGCAGTAACGCAGGCGCTCCCACACCTGCAGCGCCTGCTCGCGGGCGGGCGCCTCGGCCTCGTCCCGCCTGCGGGCCCCGTACGAGCCGAGCACCTGGAGCAGGCCGAACCCCCAGAACAGGCCAGTCAGGCAGAACGGGGCGAGCAGCACCTCGCCCCAGTTCGAGTCCTTGCCCATCGCGATCACCAGCGACACCACCAGGTGCACGAGGGCGGCCACGCCGAGCAGGATGTAGCCCTGGTTGCGCACCCAGGGCGCGTACTGGCGGCTGGGGAACGACATCCACACCGCGAGCTGCGTACGGCTCATCAGGTGCTTCGTGGCGCCCAGCGACACGGCGGCCGGCAGGTCGGCGATCTCACGCTCCCCGGGAAGGCGGACGCGCCCGATCCGGTACGTGGTCCCCGCCGCCACCGCTCCCGGTACTGCGATGACCTGGTCAACCTGGGAACACACCGGACACGTCACTTCCACCCGGGCAGTCTGGCCTCAAGCCTCGATCCACGCAAACCGTAAGGTTCTTCATGTGAGACCCATAGACGCCTTGGTGAACGCGCTGCCCGCCGGCCGAGTCGTGACCGATCCCGACGTGGCCGCCTCCTACGCCCGTGACCGCACGTTCGTCGAGCCCGGCAAGCCCGTCGGCGTGGTGCTCGCCGCCTCCCGCGACGACGTCGTCGCGACGCTGCGCTGGGCCGGCGAGCACCGCGTCCCGGTCGTCCCGCGCGGCGCCGGCTCGGGCCTCGCCGGGGCGGCCACGGCCACCGAGGGCGCGCTCGTCCTGTCGCTGGCGCGCATGACGGCCATCAGGGAGTTGTCCCCCGCCGACGAGATCGCCGTCGTGGAGCCCGGCGTGATCACCGCCGACCTGGACAGGGCGGCCCGGGAGCACGGGCTCATGTACGCGCCGGACCCGTCGTCGTACGAGATCTCCACGATCGGCGGGAACCTGGCGACCAACGCGGGCGGGCTGCGCTGCGTCAAGTACGGCGTGACGCGCGACTCCGCGCTGGGCCTGGAGGTGGTGCTGGCCGACGGCCGCATCCTCCACACCGGCCGCCGCACGATGAAGGGCGTCACGGGCTACGACCTGACCGGGCTGTTCGTCGGCTCGGAGGGCACGCTCGGCGTCATCACCTCGGCCACGGTACGGCTGCGCCGCGCGCCCGCGGCCCCGCCGGCGACGTTCGCCGCGGAGTTCGGGTCGCTGCGCGCGGCGGGCGCGGCCGTGTCGGCCATCATGGCGGCCGGTTGCCAGCCGTCCCTGATGGAGCTGCTGGACCGGGCGACGCTGGAGGCGATCGACGACTGGCGCCACATCGGCCTGGAGCCCGGGGTGAACGCCATGCTCATCGGCCAGTCCGACGCCTCCGACGGCCAGGCCGCCGTCGAGCGGATGGAGCGGCTGTGCGTGCAGAACGGGGCGTCGTTCGTGGCCGTGTCCTCCAGCCCGCAGGAGACCGAGGAGCTGATCGGCGTGCGCCGCATGGCCTACGAGGCCAAGGAGCGGCTCGGGGCGTGCCTGGTGGAGGACGTGTGCGTGCCCCGCTCGGTGCTGCCCGAGATGATCGGCGCGATCGAGGCGGCCGCGGCCCGGCACGACGTGCGGATCTGCACGGTCGCGCACGCCGGCGACGGCAACCTGCACCCGGTGTTCATCTTCGAGCACGGCCTGGCCGAGCCGCCGGCGAGCGTGTGGGCGGCGGCCGACGAGGTCTTCACCCGGGCGCTGGAGCTCGGTGGCACGCTCACCGGCGAGCACGGGGTCGGCCTGCTCAAGCGCCGGTGGCTGGCGCTGGAGGCGGGGCCGGTCACGCGGGAGGTGCAGCACGGCATCAAGGCGGTGTTCGACCCGCTGGGCATCCTCAACCCGGGCAAGGCGATCTGAGCCGTTCCTCCGGTTTCCGGGCATGACGACGGGCGTGGTCCTGGCCACAATCCGTACACAAACGCTGACATGAGCCGACAAATCGTGAAAGAAAACACAAGGCCGGGCCACGCACCAAGCACCACGCTGGTAGCGTTCTGCCCCAGTTGTTGATAAATCATGCGTGGTCATGGGGGTTCAACGTGGATCAGTACCAGCCGTTGGCGGCGGACGACCCGCGACGGCTGGGGGCCTACGACCTCCTGGGCCGTCTCGGCGAGGGGGGCCAGGGAGTCGTCTATCTCGGCCGTAGCGACTCCGGCGAGCAGGTGGCGGTCAAGCTGCTGCACCACGCGGCGGTCGCCGACCCCGACGCCCGCACCCGCTTCCTGCGGGAGGTGGCCGTGGCCCAGCGGGTCGCCCGGTTCTGCACCGCCCCCGTGCTCCACGCCGACCTGGAGGGCAGCCGGCCGTACATCGTCAGCGAGTTCGTGCCGGGGCCGTCGCTGCGTGAGCTCGTCATCAACGAGGGGCCGCGCCGGGGGGCCGCCCTGGAGCGGCTGGCGATCAGCACCGCGACCGCGCTGGCGGCCATCCACCGGGCCGGGATCCTGCATCGCGACCTGAAGCCGGCCAACGTGCTCATGGGCCCCGAGGGCCCGGTCGTGATCGACTTCGGCATCGCGCGGGCGCTCGACTCGCCGGGCGCGACGGCCACCGGCATGGCCATGGGCACGCCGTCGTACCTCGCGCCGGAGCAGCTCAGCGGCGCCGCGGTGTCGGAGGCCGCGGACGTGTTCGCGTGGGGCGTCACCATGGTGTACGCCGCGACGGGCACGCCGGCGTTCGGCTCCGACTCCATTCCCGTGGTGATGAACCGCATCCTGCACGAGGAGCCGCAGCTCGGCGGGATGGACGGGACGCTCGGCGAGCTGGTGGCCCTGTGCCTGTCCAAGGACCCGGCGCTGCGGCCGAGCGCGGACGAGCTGATCGTGCGGCTCACCGGGCAGCCGGCGCCCAGGGCGGCGGTCGAGCCGGTCACGGGCGGCCAGGCCGTTCCGGGGAGCCAGGCCGTTCCCGGCGGGCCTCAGGCCGCCGGCCCGCACCAGACGGGCGCCCAACTCCCCCACGTGCCGCAGCAGCCCGCGGGCCCGCACCCGAGCGGCCCGCACACCGGCGCTCCTCAGCACGGCAGTCCTCAGCACGGTGCTCCTCACCAGGGCGGTCCCCAGGCGGCGGGTGGCCCTCAGCCCGGTGGTCCCCAGCCCGGTGGTCAGCACCCCGGCGCCCCGTACCCCGCCGGAGCTCAGCAGGCGGGCGCGCAGCACCCGCCGCCAGGCCGGTCGGCCTGGCCGTCCGCGGGCAGGAATTCCGGGCGCCCCTGA